>JAEOTB010000062.1 GCA_016840065.1 Candidatus Hermodarchaeota archaeon
ACGGAAGTCAAAGCCGTGGTTGCAGAGGTGTTTGTGGACCTCCTTTGTCATAGCTTCGTGAGCGCCGTAGGTGGTTGAGGTTACTGTGGTACCCCCTGCATAGCCTATGACCTCTAGGACCACGGTTCTCCCCTCGTCTCGTAGGAGGATAATGATGGCTACTTCAGAGTTGACACGGACGAAGTATTTTGAGCCGAGTAAGATCGCTAGCACAGGGCGGCCCTTTTCTTTGTGGATGCGTAAGAAGATGTTGCCGAAACGTTTCTTTAACGAATCCAGCACGTCCTTGAATCGGGCGCTCACTTCGAATCCTACATAGTAGCCTGGCTGAACCATTGTAGATTCCTTCTAATATTGAGGGGTTTTGTGCAGTCAAAAACTTTGGTAAGATTTCATGTCTCGGTACAAGGCGATTGAGGAACCGGTGCTTCACATGTGTTGCTCTTGGAGTTGTTGCCATTCTCTTGTGAACTGGTCTTTTATTGATTCTTTCTCTTTTTCAGAAAGGAATGATGCAACGACACCGTTCATAGTCATTTGTCTAAGGTCTTCGAGTGTGAAATTGAGCTTTTGAGCCAGCACCATGTATTCTTGGGTGAGAGTTGTGTTGAACATGACAGGGTCATCGGAGTTAACTGTTACCATCAGCCCCCTATCGTAGTATTGTCGTATTGGGTGGCTCTCAAAAGACTCGAACACCTTGGTTCTTATGTTACTAACCACACAGAGCTCTAATGGTATCTGTTTCTCTTTCAGGTATGCGATAAGTTTTGGGTCTTCATGGGCGCGTGCTCCATGTCCTATTCGTTCACAACCAAGTTTCCTTATCGCAGCCCAAATGGAAGGGGGTCCAGCAGCTTCGCCGGCGTGGGCAGTCAGCCTGAATCCTCGTCGTCTTGCCTCCTTGTAGACTGGAGCATAAGGGTCGGCGGGGAATTTGTGTTCGCTTCCACCAAGTCCAATACCAATCAGCCCCTTGCCAAGGTAGTGTTCTGTCTCGTCGAGACGTTGCATACCCACATCAACTCCATCGCCCCTGACTATGTCCACAATCAACTCAGAGCGAATCCCAAAATCCCTGCGAGCCCGTTCCTTGCCCTTGATTAAGTATTCAGTGATTCCTTGGACTGTTAGACCTTTGTGTGCGTAATCGCCAGGGGAATAGAATGCTTCAATGTACTTGACGTTCTGCTCGCTCAGATTGCGCAGGACCTGATAAGCGATATCCTCGAAATCGCGTTCTTCGGTGATGAAAGTGTTCTTCCAGATCCACAGTTCGATGAAATGGGCAAAGTCGGTGTAGGTGAGTTTCTGCTCCAAGTCCTCGATTGAGTTAACAGTAGGATCTCCACCTCGTCGTTGTATGAGCGCATACAAGGTCTCTATAGGGATTGCGCCCTCTAGGTGTAGGTGCAGTTCTATCTTTGGAGCCTTTTGGATTATTACCTCTATCTTAGTTGCGCTTGACATTGTTCTTCGGAAATTTAGGAACTTACATCTTGATAGGTGTTATTTATCAGCTGTTCCCAAGAAGCTGTTGTGCAATCTGACTGATGCGTGGATCCTTGTCTTTGGCGGCGATTTTCAGGAGTTCAATGGAGCGTGGTGTGTTGATTTGTTGGAGGGCGCGGCACATGTGACGACGCGCTTCTCTCACAGCTAAGGGGTATGGGTGCTTGAGGAGCTGTTCTAGGTAGTCAATACCGTCATCCTTTCGTCGGAACCCAAGAGCGATGGCGACCCACTGCTGAACGTATTCACTGGCCCACTTGTTCGGGTATTTTCCTGGAGATTTGAGTACACTCTCAAGGGCGGAGATGTCCTCTGCTTTTCCCACAAGGCCGAGGAGAAACGCGGCTACTGCCCTGTCCGTAATCTCTTCACGGTGCAGGAGAATCTCTCGAAGTTTCGCAGTATTTCCAGCTTCTTTGTAGGGTAGGAACTGGCGAGCTTTCCTCCGGCGGTCATGTTCAAGCATGGTGTACCTGACTTCAGGGGGAACTTTCTGCATACACTACTCTAAGCCGGTTCATGATTTTAAGTTTAATTCGGTAAGCCATTGATGACAGATGGATTCGAATCTGCCTAGTGTACAATTCTATTCGAGTGGACGAAGTTCTAAGAGTCGCCGATGGTCATCCTGGCATTGCAATACTGGAATATAGCTTGATAACGTGTACTCCTCTGCAGTAGGGGTTTTCTGCTCGTCAGCGGATATACTAACATTGCCGAGATTGGTTGATGCCTGACGAACATAGACATTCATCCGGTTTTCGTTGGTAGTGACACTGTATCCGCCAGAGTTGATTTCGTCACGGGAAAGAGGCAGCCAAACACCAAATTCTTCTACCAACCCCGTACCACTAGTAGTGTCGGGATCTATTCTGTGTAAATCAGTTTCCCCAGTGATGTTTGCCGCCTGAACAAGCACATGCTCTGCCGCCCAATAGTCTAGGGCAACCGGGTCGGTGCTTGCCATCAATACATTCACTCTAGTCGCCTCTGAATAAGGTGTTCGGGGTCCCATGCCACCAAAGGGCGTAAGGGGTCCTGTATTTGCGTTGATCCAGATGGCATCCATAATGTTGAGGGTTGGAAGTCCACATTCAACCATTAGGGTGCCCATACCACCTGTGGCCACGGAGACGTGGCCATTCGCCAATCCTCCTGGTATACCAGAGGCGCTTTCAGACTGGACTCCCATATAATTTTTGACTGCCCCAGTTACTCCGTAGACAAAGTGAGATTTCAGCACAGGTGTGTTTATTACGCGTAGTCGGTCTTCATAGGTTGCGCCATTCCAGATGCCATCCCGGAAGCTGATATAGGTGCCGTATTCAGTTTGAAACTTCGGATAGGAGACGTAGATACCAGTTTCAGGGTCCGCTGTGTCGTATACGACGTAGCCGTCGTTAAGGTCACCAGTAGAGTATTCGTCTACCTCGATAGGGCGAATATCTTGCCAGTCATAGGCTGAAACTTGGTAGGTGGAGGAGAACATGTCCACAACATCTTGAGCTGACTGGTCTTGGTCTTCGGCATTACATTCCGACCAGTCCAAGTTGCCAACGCCCTGTCCGCTATCTGCTAGGACAATTTCACCTACGAATCCATCGGGATGATTGATGATGGCTTGAATAAGCTCTTGGAGCATATCGGTGTTAGTTCCGCCGCGGTAGGGCCATTGCGAATTGAATTTTATTAGAATCACGTCATTGGCGGCAATTAGCCCACTAGGTCCTTGGTTGGTTCCGGTTGTGCTTGAGCGGTAGAAGAGTAATCCCTCTGAGCCCATTAGGTCAATCAGTTCGCTGATGTGTGAGTAGACTCGACCATGGGTCACAAAGATGTCCGATGCAGGAACTGATACTGCATCCTGGGACTCTAGGGTAAGTTGTATATCACCTGGTAAGAAGTTTGGTTCTCCGTTCCCTTGTGGTTGAATAAAAATCCAGACGAGCCCGACACCGATGAAAGCACTAGGGACTATGATAAGCAGTGCAAGAATCGCTTTCCAGTGACGAGAGAGGAATCCCTTAGTCTGGCTAACGAGGTTAGAGGGTGAAGGCCACCGGAAGCCCAGCAAGGCTGGTGCAGCTGCAATGGGAACTAAGGCGCTCAGAGAAGAAGATACATGGTCGGCAGCCACTCGCTGACAAGGATACGTGATGCGGGAAGGTTTGGTTCCTGTTCGGATAAGGAGCCAAGCAAGACTGAATATGCTCAAGAAAAGCATGCTCTTACTGGCGAAGGCTTGTTTCCGTTTACTCCAACCATTATAGCGTAGTATTGAGAACAATCCTTGGTTCGTGAGTACTGCAAAAATAAGCGCTTGATTACTCCCTTTCATTGGTGGTTCCCTATGAGGTTCGGATGTCAGCAACAACAACCCCTTTCGTTTTCTCAGGACTTGAGAAATTAGTATTAGTGGTTGCGGCGACTCTGGTTTATAAAGGAGACTAATTAGGCATTACTTGTTTCAGGTCGAGGATTCATTTTGAGTCGTAGCGAATATTAACAGCTCTGTTTGAGGTACCGAGTTGCGCCTCAATGGGCACTGTAATACTGAATGTTACTGTGACTGGACTCGAACCAATTCGAAGGTGACTGGATTCTTGCCATCAGGACAAGTATGAGTTGCGACACATTGATCACGGAGCCAAGGAAATCGGGCATTATATCGCATGGCGTAGACCTTCGGTAGCATTGAGTATAGGGCACTGATGCAGATTCTGCCCTTCACCTCATCACCAGTGAATAGGATCTCATCGCCGACTTTGTGCTTTTCATGGCATGTTCCTTCCTGTTTAATGACGCGGCAAAGAATCTGCCAAGGAGCATCACGAATACAATCTGAGTCAGACATGACTTCCCTAAGATTGGTTATACTAGAAAAGATTTAGGTACTGTCTCTCTGTTCTGCGATAGCTCGTTTCCAATCTCGGACGATGCGCCGTTCTCTGTTAAAGTGTCCCATTTCACCAGCCTTTCTTGACCCAGAGATTATTGCTAGAGTTTCGAAGGCAAGAAGGAGCAGCATTATAACTAGACCAAACAAGTCACAACTTAGAAAGAAGCCTAGGGCACCGACCCAAGCGGCGGTGATTACAGTCCATATGCCAGCTAGAAAGAAAAACCATTGGCGTCGAGGAGGGGATGCTTTCAAGTAGGACACATAATTCACCTTGAGGGTTGGCTCGTAGTAGGGGTCTCGACTGATACCATCTAGGCGAATTCCAAAGATTCGGCTAGCGAGTAATCGTCCAAATGGATAGAGAAAAGCAACAGCACCAAATACCATGAGCACACGAAGAATTATCACAAACACAATATCGTTGATTAGAACACCAGAATATTGCGGTCCAAGTGTGATAGCCCAAATGTAACCATAGACACACAACAAGCCAAAGATGAGAAAGAATACAAGTAATTTCAAAGACTTGGGAGTTCCCAACCGTTGCTCATAGAGTACATCACGGATTTCAGCAGCTTTGAATACAAGCGAGTCGTCAGGGGCAGGCATGCGTTTGATTCTACCCACTATTCGCCAGAACCGACGCCGTGTTTCTTCATCCACCTCTTTTGGAGAAGCTGAAACTCGCTTTTGTATTGTCTTCAGCTCTTTTAGAAGAGTCATGATGTAATGACTTATTGTGGTGTTAGACTTTTAGCTTCTGCTATGTATTGTGCCAGAGGGAAGATGCAATGACAGTCGCCCTGTTAGTGAGCCAGAGCTTAAGATATCGGTGAATGTTCTCTTCAGTGCGATAGACATCTTCTTGAATCTCCCTTTTTGCTTGGAGTCCATCGAGTATGTTTTCTTCTTTCAAAGCAGAATGATACTTTGAGGCAGCATGGTCTATAGTTCCTGTCTCTAGGGCATATGCTGCAGTCTCAGCTGCGATACGTCCTGAAGTGACTGAATAAGGGATACCCTTCCCACTAAGGGGGTCTACGAGACCAGCTGCATCTCCAACGGCTAGAAGCCCTCCTTTCCCGAATTCCTGCCGTAAGGCTGCCGGCAGCATGTGAGCGACACGATGCACAACCTTACCCCCCGCTAACTGATTCTTTAAACGACGTAAGAAATTGTCAAACGCCAACTTTAGATTCTTGGTATTAGAAAGACGGCATCCCAACCCTACACTCACTGTTTCCCTTTTTGGAAAGACCCAACCGTATCCAATTGGTGAGATATCATGACCAAAATAAAGGTGGAGATGTTGATCTCCAAATCGCTGAGCTATGGTTTTCTCTCCTAGCTTGATTTCATGTGTTACAGTTTGAGCTACTTCATCCGGTCTAAACCGGTTCCAGCCAAAGCATCGAAGAACGGTAGATGTGACTCCATCAGCTGCGATTAACATCCTTGCCTGAAATTTGTGTTCTGGCGTTTGCACATAGAATATACCATCCTCTTGATGCGCTGCCACAACCTGTTCCCGCTCCTTCAGCTCTGCACCAGCGTCCATTGCTTGTCTTGTGAAGAAGGAGTCAAGGTCAGCACGCCAAAGACAAGCTCCCTTTCCCTCTTTCTCATATGTTTGGTGGTCTAGATGGTGGAGGACAAGATACTCAATTGAGCGCTCAATTATGCTCTCGGGTAGCCGTGCTTCATCGACGAATTCTTGTGTTACACCACCACCGCAGGCCTTGTATCGCGGCAATGAATACTTTTCCAGCAATAGTGTGGCGAATCCTTTTTCTGCCAACACTTCGGCAGCATATGATCCACCCAAACCTGCACCGCAAATGATAACATCCCAAAGCTTAGACAATTTTACGCACCAAATCGAGTCCACTTCTAGTTAACAAATTTGAAAACAATGTAGTGTATAAAACAATTTAGAACAGAACGTCATACTGGAAAAGTTCTTATTCACTATTCCTTGAAGTTGAATACTAAGAGCCTTTCGCAAGGGATGATACTGATGCAACCAAAGAGCTCGGACTCTGAAACGAATTGGAAACAAACCGTCTATAATTGGCTCGCTGAAGAGGGGATGTTCAGAAAGGAGGTTGACGACCCCAAGGCGAAATTCCATTTCAGCGCCAACTATCCAATAGGTTCACCATATCAGGTTGAAATCATTAAACCGCGCGACATGAAGGACGGAATCTTGGTTGTAGCGGTTCTTCGCGTGGCACCACAGCATCGTCAGCGACTAACAAAGATGGCACCAGAAAAACGCAAAGATCTGATTTTTAAACTTAAATTAAGCTTGTTGCAGCAGCGCCCTGGTTTTTCTGTAAAGGAAAGGGATGGTGCGTGGGATGCCGCCCAATTTCAAGTCCGTCTTCTCTTTGATACACTGAGTAAAACCCGTCTCCTCGAAGCCATTGATGAGGTGTTTAGGTGTATGCTTGTTGTTATTTGGACTTTTGCAAACGCTTTTGGTATGCCTACAAACGCTCAACAACCTGGCTTCTACGCGTAGCTAAATCAAGACTACATCCAGCATGTGGTTCAATAATAATCCTAAATTGTAAGGGTGGGTTGGGTGAGGGGCTATAGCGGATTAGACACATCCAAAAAAGGACACAATTGGAGGGGAGAGGGAATGGTTTTTCTAGGGAGGGATGGAGTGCCTGATCTTTCGCTGCCCCAACAGGGATTTCCTGTCCCCAGGAATAGCCCATCGAATTCGCCCTTTAAATTTTATTAACTTACTAAGCCCAACCCTTCGCAGGTCAATGAATCCTCTCAGTTCTTCAATGATTCACTCAACTATTGAATTTCATGGACTATTAGGGAGAATTATGGCAAAGGAGTTTTTACGCTATGGTCTTTTGTCGAAAGTGCGGAAAAGAAAATGACGACGACGCTGACTACTGTAATTCTTGTGGGACATCGCTAAAGACGATGAAGCGGCGTAAGGCATCTGATGAGTGCTTCGGAGAAAATAGCTCAGACGATGAATGCGTCGGACTCCCGTATGGTATTCCCCGGCAGGCTGACTTCCCTGGTAGCGCTAGCTACTCTTCTTGGGTATTCTAGGTAGCTTTAGTGGTGTCTTGGACCATGTGGACCTCCTTTACGGCTAGTCCTCTTTACTTGGGGTTTCTGGTGAGTTCCTGCCAGCTCTTCCTGGGCAACTCTGATAGCTTCTTCAGAGAGTTCATCGACTGATTGATGCGCGTAGTAAGTATCGTACACTGCTTTGTATTTGCCTCCGAGAGCAAGGAGTTCTTTATGGGTGCCTTGTTCAATAAGCTTGCCATGGTCAAACACTAGAATCCGAGAAGCATTTGCTATAGTTGTCAGTCGATGGGCAATGACCACCGTAGTTCTATTAGCGAATAGCTTCTCCTGTGCCGCCTGGACAAGGGACTCAGAATAGGCGTCCAACCGGCTCGTAGCCTCATCGAGGATGAGTATCTTTGGGTCAGCCAACATAGTACGAGCAATGGCAATCATTTGAACCTGTCCAACACTGAGGTTCTTTCCGCCTTCTGTAAGCATCGTGTCATAGTTCTGAGGTAGCACTTCGATGAATTGGTGTGCTCCTATCAGCCTACAAAGTTTAATGACTTCTTGGTCTGAAGCGGTAGGGCGACCGTAACGAATGTTCTCCATTACTGTGTCATCAAAGAGATAGGGCTCCTGGGCAATCAGGGCAATCGTGTCATGGAGAGACTCTAGTGTCACCTCACGAATGTCCTGATCACCAATCAAGATTGCACCTTGCTGCGGATCATAGAACCTGTTGATTAGTGCCGCAATAGTAGTCTTTCCCGCACCGGTGTGGCCCACAATGGCCACCATTTCACCAGGATTTACTAGGAAACTAACATCCTTCAGCACATCAATTCCATCAACATACGCAAAGGTCACGTCTTCAAAGGTAATGCCATCGCTGTCGGGATCTAGAGGAATTGCTTTTGATGAGTTAGTTACAGTAGGCTCTTTTTCAAGAACATCTAAGAGACGGTCCATAGATGCCATCGATGCCTGGAACTGAGTCGCCATCATACTCAAATGTAGAAGGGGTCGGAGGAAGCGCTGAATAAGAATAGTGCCAAGGAAGACCTCGCCAAGCGTTAGAAGGGGTGCCGTACCAACCGCTAAACTGCCTCCAACAAATAAAACTGCAGCAACTGCAGCAATACCGGTTGCACGAACCAAAGGCTGCATAAGGGTCATCAGCATCATGAATGAAAAACCATGACGGTAGGCTTCTTGATTCAATTTGTGAAGCGTGGCAGCTGTTTCCTCTTCTCGGTTGAACGCTTTGGCAATCTGAACTCCACTTAGGTTTTCAGCAATTTGCCCTGAGACATGGCCAAGGGCACGTCTGGTGGCAAGCATTGTCCGTTGCCCTACAGTTCCAAATAGAAAAACAATGAGGATTACAACGGGCACAACGATAAGTGCCGTTAGTGCAACAGACGGTGCTGTAGCCCACATGATTATAACCGTTGCAATCAGCAAGAGGAATTGACTACTAAAATCTATGATGATTTGTATTCCAGCTCCCAGCGTATCTGTATCCGAAACAACACGGGATGTAACATCACCACTCTGCTCAGATTTATGATAAGATAAATCTGCGCGAACTAAACGATTGTAGACGCTCTTTTGCAATAACTGGACAAAGCCTGCTTGGGCTCCAGAGAAAACCCAAGTATATAGCGAACGCAGAACCCAGCTGGTTAGCCGTAAAACAACATAGATGATGCCTAGAAGGAAAAGTCCACTAAACAAGCTGCTCGGTGCTAGAACAAGGTCGATTCCCCAGGAAAGTACTAATGGGTCGACTGCTGTAACGACAGTAGCAATTAGTACCAATATTGCGGCAACAACTACCTGCCTTTTGAAGCGTCCTAGGTACGAAAGGGTTCTACCCAATAGGACTCTGAGTGATCGACTGAGTTTCTGTCGTTCCCTCGATAGGGCAGTTGGGCCTCCATGGCGACGCATCCCCATTAGGAAACACCTCCCTTACTAGTCATCCTTCGCACATAAGGCAAGGCGCCTGGCAAACGTTCGAAGATTCTACGATAATGTTCTGAGGATTCCAAGAGTTCGTCATGTGCTCCAATTGCCACAAGACGCCCTTTATCGACAATAATTATGAGGTCTGACTCCAAGAGGGTTCGGAGCCGCTGAGTAACTGTGATGCTTGTACGTCCCTGCATCACCTCATCCAAAGCCTTCCGCAGGAGGAACTCAGTTTGGGCGTCGATTGCACTAACTGAGTCATCCAACAGAAGAAGCCGCGGATCTTGTACCAGAGTTCTGGCAATGGCTAAGCGCTGTCGCTGTCCTCCACTAAGTGTCATACCTCGTTCACCAATTATTGTATCATAGCCATTTGGCATCTCGCTAATGAACTCGTGAGCTTGTGCTTTGTGTGCCGCCTCTAGGATTTCCTCCTCGCATGCATCTACGCAGCCAAAGGCGATATTATCTCGAATGCTTCGACGGAAAAGGAAGATGTTCTGTTCCACCAAGCCCACAGCTGCCCGTACATCTCGGGTCTGGACTTTTCGAAGATCAGCTCCCCCGACTCGAATTCTTCCCTTGGTTGGGTCATAAAGCCTCAGTAGCAGTTTCAGAATTGTGCTCTTCCCACCCCCAGGGCCGCCAATCAGTGCTACTCTCGACCCACCGGGTATTCTGAAGTCTATTTTTCTCAAGGCAGAGATGGAATTTTCTCCATTATTCGAGGTGTAATTAAACGTCACATTCTCGAATACGATATCTCCGCTCCAATCCACTTCAACAGAATGCTCTGGCTCTTGGAGTGGGTCCTCCCAGTTTAGAAGCTTTACTATACGCTGTGCATTAATGTTTGCTCCTCGAATTACAAGGAGAAAACGTGGTAAGAAGAAACTGAAAGCATCAAAGGAGGCAAGAAGACCAAGGACCTTCACTAATGTACCCACTTGATAATACCCAAGCAAGACCAAATAGGCGATGTACAGAAAGGAGATAAACGTAATAGCCATGATGATTAGGTGGGGGATATAGAAAGATGCCAGTCTCGCTTCTTGGGTTTGTAGTCGCTGATACTCCTTAGACGCAACTTCGAATTTCTCCTCTTCAAACTCTTCGGTACCGAAGGCACGAACAACCTCTATTCCTCGGAAGACCTCCTGGCTGATGGCTGTGATAACTTCATTCTGTTTTGATCGTGCTCGTCTAACTGGTTCTACCTTTTCCGCATAGCGGTATGCGAAGAATAGGTATAGGGGTGCTCCTCCCAGCATCAAGAGGCCAAGCCACATGTCTACAAAGGCAAGAAATATGGAGGTGATTATTAGAGATCCTAGTGCTGTGATTATGTTCCGTAGTGCTGGGTTCAAGGAGAAGCGGACCCAACGGATGTCCTGCATAGCTACTGCAAGCAGTTGCTTGCTATCCACTTGGTCGTGGAAGCTCATGCTATTGTCTTGTATAACCTCAAAAAACTCCTGTCGAGCGTCCCGTTCCCATCGCAAAGTTATGATGGCAAATGCATAACCGACTGCAAGGGTTGTTACAAAGAGTGTACCTGCAACTCCTAAAATTAACCAGCAGTAGTAGACAAATGTTGGTGTAATACCTAGTCCGTTATCAACGGCGAATTGCAGCGCGTCTGTTGCATCACCTAGAAACCAGCCCGGTAGAACTGTTAGTAGGGCAGCAAAAAGAGCTAGTCCGCCTGCAGTTATTGCCAGCCCCTTGTATCTGCCAAGTGCTGCAAGCTGATAACGTGTTGCACTTTTGTATTTGCGCTGTGACAATTTTTGAGTCTCCGGGTGTGTTTAGAGTTCATTATCTGGTTTCGGGTCGACTCTCTGATGATAGCTCGGTAACCGATATATCTGATAGCTCGGAAACCGATGCATTCCTATATAAGAATTATGCTCAAACTATCGAGCCCAATTATCCAACAATAACCTGAGAAGCATCTCGCGGTTCCAACCTGAACTTACATTTCACTTAAATCTGGTCTCCACGGGAATCCCAGAGGACGACCCCTAAGCATGATTTGAAATCTCCGGTCTTGTAGTCAAAGACAAACATCATAAGAAATGATTTCCACTTACATCCAAAGGAAGGCCGATACATGACAGCATTCGAAGACCTAGCTCTAGTCTATGATAAAGCGATTGATTGGGAGCAGCGATTGCGTCGGGAACTTCCCTTTCTGTTAAAACTAGTAGCAGGAAAGGAAAATGCACGAATCCTTGACCTGGCCTGTGGGAGTGGTCGTCATGCAGTTGCTCTAGCAAAACAGGGCTTCAAGGTAGTGGGCCTAGATACAAGCGCATCGATGATTAAAACAGCACGCCAACTAGCTCAAACCGAAAAAGCCTCTATAGACTTCTTTGTCGACGATATGACCACAGCTGAAGAGTCCTTAGTTGGAAAGTTCGATCTCATCACCTGTCTCGGTAACTCGCTTGCATTACTACCAGACCTTGAGGCTCTGGAAAAGACGATAATCGGTTCTTACTCCTTGCTTAGAGACAGTGGTGTCCTAGTTACCCAGACATTAAACTTCAAGGAAATAAGGAAATCCAGGTTCCGCTTCTTCCCCCTGAAAGGAGGCTACACTAGGAATGGCTCTGAGGTAGTTTTCACTCGATTTTTCGAATCCTTTGAAAACAAAGACAAAGCCATATTGGTGCTGGCTTCCTTTCTGAAACAGGCTGATAAATGGGTTTCTCATATCTCTAGGCAGCAAGTCCTTCAGCTTGAAAAACCCATTCTTGAAAACGTGTTCAGAAAAGCAGGGTTCTCGGAAATTAACTTCTATTCCGGGTATGACCACCAATCCTTTCTGCCTGAGGCGAGTCGAAGTCTAGTTTTAGTAGCAAATCGTTAACATTTGCTACAATCAGGGTTCTAGGTTTTCCTGAACAAGTATATGGCCCATCCCAGGGTTTCTCTCCCCCAGCGTATGTAAGTCTCCTTGTTTTGTTGGCTTCTATTAGCTAGTTCCTCGTTATCAGGGTCGTCCGGATTCGCCTGTATATGTTCATCAACGGCCAACCATTGCAATGTTTCGTAGTGATCCCAATCGTCATGATTACTAACAAGAGTGTATAGGCAATTCATCCCCTCTCCTTCACCTACTTGGATATTCTCTCGGTGAGTTCCTAAGTCATCCCTTGATAAATCCGCTACTGTGAGATATTCATCACAGGGCTCTTTCATCCAGAAGGGCTCTCCTACAGCAATAAGACCGCCTGGTTTTGTAATTCCTTTCAGAGCTTTTAGGGTTCCAAGGTAACCTTTGTAAATCCAGCTTGCTCCGATACACGATACCAAATCGAAGACTTCACCTGGCTTTGGCTTGTATCTAGAAGCGTCCATTTCGATGAAAGTGATGCTGCTTTGTCGTAATCTTTTACGATGCTTCTCTTTGCAGTCTCTTATGCAATAGGGTGAAAGGTCTACACCTACTCCGCTAATTCTGTAAAGTTCAGCGAGTCGAACAAGCAGTTCGCCTTTACCGCAGGCAATGTCAAGTACTTGTCCCCTTGGCTTAAGCCTAAGAAGCTGACAGAACTTCTCAAACTTTGCTTCGCTGAGAGGATTGCATAATACGTGAAGTTTGTGAGTGATGTTGTAGTACTTCCATTTATCCAAGAAAATACACCTAGAGGGTTACAATCTACCATTCCGATCGCTCATAGAAATATTCTGGCTTCCATTCTGATTGCCAGTGTCGCCGTCGTTTTCTTTTAGTTCTACTTTGCTTCTCCACTCGACGATACCGGATTAACGACTCTGCTTGTTCTAGAAGCACAGGATTCTGTAGACGTTTCTGCGCTGCAGCAAGAGTGCGATAATAGCGAATACGCCTGCCTACCCAAACTATCGCGTAACAAACATTGAAGCCTACAGGTGGCTCTGAAAACCCTGCATACAAATCTGGTACTGGTACATCAACTTGCTTTCGACGAATCGCTGCAAGTAACTTCTTCTCACTTGACATCACTAGCCGCCTCTTAAGGCTAGCTGGGTAGGTTGGTAGTATTTCAGCCTATCTTATCGTGGATACTCGGCACACTAGACTAGGGGGGTGGAAACAGTCTAGGAAGCCAGAAGAAGAAAAACCACAGAACAGCGATGATAATTATTACTATGATAAGGATTGGGCACCAACAGAGCATGAAAGCGGCTCGTCGCCCTGCTGCTCTTCTTCTCCTGCGCCAATAGTTCCACAGTGGTGAAACTAGTTGAAACATATAGGCAATTCTGTGCTAATCTGATAAAAGCTTGACTCCTGTTCCCAACCTTAAATCAGATCCATCGCTTCCTTCGAAAGTAAATTAGCATACCTGTTCCAATGACTAGCATGCTCAGCATAAGAAGCGGATAGCCTAGGGGGTATTCGAGCTCCGGCATGTAACGGAAATTCATACCATAAATCCCCGAAAGAACAGACAAAGGAATGAATATCGTCGAAATTATCGTTAGAATCTTCATTATATCATTCATTTTATTGCTGACACTCGACAGATAGATGTCCAGCATTCCCGAAAGTAGGTCTCTTGAGGTCTCGACCGTGTCCATGACACGAATAGTATGGTCGTAAATATCTCTGAGATATCTGTGGTTGGCTTCTGTTGAAGGTTCTAGAGGCTCTCTCCGCTCCAAGCGGCCAACGACTTCTCTAAGAGGCCAGATTGCTTTCCGTAATAAAATCATTGTGTGCTTTAATTTGTGGATAGATTGGAGGGTGAGTTGAGTTGGTTTGCTGACCAACTCCTCCTCTAGATTTTCGATTTCCTCTCCGAGTTGTTCTAGGGCTATAAAGTAGTGGTCAATAATAGAGTCTATTAGCGCGTAAACAAGGTAATTCGCTCCCATCTTTCTTATACTGCCCTTATCGTCCTTAATCCATGCTCGTATTGGATCGAAGACATCATCCTTCTTTTCTTGGATTGAAATAACATAATTAGTGCCAAGGATTAGGCTAATCTGCTCTAAATCAATTGATTTTGTTTGAGGGTCGTAGTGTACCACTTTTAAGACGATATATGTGTAATCACCGAAAGTCTCGGTTTTTGGTCGCTGGT
The DNA here is from genome assembly GCA_016840065.1 of Candidatus Hermodarchaeota archaeon. Taxonomy (GTDB): domain Archaea; phylum Asgardarchaeota; class Hermodarchaeia; order Hermodarchaeales; family Hermodarchaeaceae; genus YT-063. Next base: position 14,521 of record JAEOTB010000062.1, read on the forward strand.
CAGTGGCTAGAATGTCCTCTAGAACTAATCCATGCAATCCAAACTCTTCACCAATCTTCCTTAGAGGCTCGATTTCAGCAAGCCCCTCCACCATTACCCATGTTGTTCCTGGACCATCCCTGAGGGAACGAATTTCCTCGACGGTGTCAACCTCCACCTCCTTCGCTTCTGTCTCCGTGTATGTTAAGACTGAAACTTTCGTTGTTTTGCTGCGTTTTTCACCAACGTGGACAAGGCTTCCAGGGGGGAGCCAAACCTTCTCTGACCGTCTGTTTACTTCTTTCGTCAAACCAAATCACCTCGAAGGTTCACCCTTACTCTTTAGCTGCAATTCTTTAATATATTGAGTCTTTGGATTGAAAGGGTAGAATTAAGGTGAAACCGTTGCTCAAAGTGTTAAAGAGATTATTGGCAGCATCTGGGGTATCTGGATATGAGGAACCCATAAGGGATTCAATTCGAGAAGTTGTTGGTGACCTTGCTGACCTTGAAACAGACGCACTAGGCAACCTGTTTGTCACGATAGGTGAGGGGGCACCCCATATCTTGCTCATCGCTCATATGGATGAACTCGGGCTACTTGTCACACACATTGAGGAAAATGGATGTCTTCGCTTCAGAAAGGTTGGTGGCATTGATGATAGAGTCCTTCCCAGCCGCCGGGTAATCGTTCATACCCGTGATGGTCCTGTTCAAGGAGTCATAGGTATGGTACCTCCCCATCTTTTGCTAGATAGAGCTCAAATGAAACGAGTGGTTCCTTGGCATGAGATGCACATCGATCTCTGCACTCGTAGCCGCTCAGAGACAGAAGCCTTGGGAGTACGGTTGATGGACCCGATAACGCTCCACAAAGAAGCCTTCCTAATGCAGAAGGAATACCTCTGTTGCCGCTCGATTGACGACAGATTCGGATGCGCTGTACTAGTTAAACTTCTTGAACGTCTTCAAAAACAGAAACTTAATCGGAGAATATCTATTGTCTGGAGCGTTCGTGAAGAAATAGGGCTCCATGGGGCAACAGTGATTGGGAATCGGCTATCACCCGATATTGTACTTGCAGTCGATTCCTACGCCACTGGTGACGCGCCGGATGTTCCTATTCATCTAGCACCCGCCCGTCTTGGTGATGGGCCTGTGCTTCGCCTCGTCGACAACCGTGCCATCGCCTCAACAGAACTACGACACCAACTGGAAACCTTGGCAGCCAAGCACAAGATTCCCCTCCAAATGGGCGCCACTGGCGGAGGCACAGACGGCGGCGCGATTCAGGTGAGTGGAGAAGGCGCTCATATGATGGCGATATCAGTGGCCGTACGCTATCTTCACTCAATGGTAGAGATATGTCATCTTGACGATTTAGCCAATCTTGTCACTCTCTTGGAGAAGGCAGCATATTGTTTAGAAATTCCAAAGCTTTAGCATATGCTCTTCCTAACCATTTATAGCAGTCACTACGTCCATATTGGGCTAAGGTAATCACAATGCAGCTACTAGACCCACTCTTTCACATATTATTCCAGGTAATTGTCTGGTGGAGCCAATGGGGCGTCTGGGCCATTCCAATCCTCGAGGTAGTAGCAATCTGGTTTATCATATTGATAGCGACCAGTATAATAACTCGGTTGTTCAAAAGGCGAGCAACAAGGGTCGGGATACCAGCAGACGCGGTGAACGGCATCACACTCGCATTAAGACTCCTCGCAGTCTATGCGGCATTCATAACACTATTCATAATTGTACCTCCACTAGGAGAGTTGGCCACAACAGTAATCGGAAGCTCATCGCTCCTCCTAGGCACAGCAATCGGACTCGCTGTAGGTCAAGCTGTGAAAAACATCGTAGCGGGAGTGTACGTGATGCTGACCAATCCGTTCAATGTTAGGGATTATGTGCGTATTGGGGATAGCGAAGGTATTGTTTTAGAGATTAGTATGAATTATACTAAGATCCGTCAGGCGGATGGGTCCATCGCCTTGATTCCGAATAATAGTGTTCTTTCTTCAACCGTGGAGAATTTCAGGTTTAAGCAGAAGCATCGCGAATCAAAGCGAGGTAAGAGCTCTGATGAGGGGTCGATTCCAAAGAGGCTGCTCAGGACTATCAGCAGCTCTGTTATTGATCCTCTGTCACTCATTCAGTATTCATTTAGAATGGCGTTCCCGCGTACTGACGATATTGTTTCCTACGACAAGGCGTTTGACCTGGTATGTGAAAGATGGGCAGATCGGTTTGGTTTCACACCTGTGTATGCACTAGCCGATGTGACTCATGTAGCCTTTTCATACGCTTTCACCATCTTTGTAGACGATGCACAGAAACTACTGGAATTCAAGAGCGACTTTATGGAGGATGTGGTAGGCACTGTCTACAGACCCTCTTAGAGCTTTGAAAGTGAGGTTGCAGTATTGGGTGAAATCGCAGTAAAGACCATCACACCAATTGACGTTTACTGTGTCGAAGGCACGCCTCCAGATTTGGGTAAGATGATGGCGAAACTAATGGAATGGTTTCAAAGCAAAGGCGTCATTTCAATTAGTGACCAAATCGCACTCTTTCACGCCATGCCTGATGAGGCTCCAAAAGTTGAAGATATTAGGTGCGAGGCCTGTGCTGGCGCTTCTCCCCCACCAGAACCAGACAAGCAGGTAATCCGAAAGACATTGCTTGAAGTCAAAGTCGCCTATACTACTTACAAAGGTCCACAGTCAGCGGAGAAGGATATCTCTATTGTTCTAGAGGTCGCAAAGTGGATGAAGAGAAACGGCTACACACAGGCTGGTCCGGTTCGCCAAGTATACCATAGAATCTGGCTAGAAGACGATAAGGCACATGTCGAAATGGAAACACAAATTCCCATTGAGTAATGGAATTAAGCCAAACATCACTGCCTGGTTATGTGACATCACCACGAGACCAGGACGGTGAAGGCGAAATCCGGACTTTAGAGAAAACCGACATTGACGAGATGTATTTAGGCTGGAAAGTCAGCCGCAGATGTACGATACTTGAGAAGAAGCGAATTTAGAAAATCTGTAAAAATCTGGCTCGAGTAATTCGTAATAAAAAATGTTTTAACACATCTAACGAAATCATTAGCAGATATCAGAAGGCAGGGTTCGCAATGGCAGAAAAGGAGAATCCAATTAATACAGACTCTTCCTCAATAAATGCCCTATTGGGTGGGGGGCTGCGGCGCGGGACAACCTGTTTAATTGAAGAATTACATGGTGAATCAAGGGGAATCTCTGGATATCTCGGGTTCTCCTTTATCCGAACTAGCATCAATAAGGGCGAGAACTGCATCCTCCTTTTATCCGAGCATACTGTTAGTGAATACCGTGTGTTACCGGATATTCGGAAAATACTCTCTTCAGCTAAATCAGAACAATTAATCTTCATAGATGCCTTATCCTCGATGGGAATCGAGGAGCTATCGCAACCTGCCGAACCAGTAAATGGGTCAGTTGTCGTATGTTCAAATGTGCGTTACGCTGCCAAGTTCTATGATGAGCTTCGAAGCGCTTTCAGTTCTTTCGAGCGCCCAGTCGTGTACATTGACTCACTAAGCGTGCTTTTAGCAGCCATGGAATCCGACATAACAGCTTGGCGCTTCTGGGTGGGACTGTTACCCCTTATTCGTCACCAAGAGCTCACTATCTTCTCTTCATTTTATCCGCAGATGCATTCTAGCGAATTCGTAGAGAGTATAGAACGGGTATCAGACACTATTATCCGATTCACCTCTTCTCCTCCTCTGCCTAGAGAGAAGCGAATAAATTACATTCAGATCGTTAAACATCGAGGAGTTCAGTTTGACGAAAAGGTGTATCCCTACACCCGAGATCGATTCAAGTTCCATATTTCTCACCGGGCACAGCTAAGCTAGGTGTCAAATCGACTCGGACCAGAAATTATAAGGTATGAAATCACCTGCTCTTCCTCAATGGTATCAAAGCTTCTAGCCCATGACTTCCATATTCATACTCATTTCAGTCCTGATTCTGATGGAGAATTAAACGATTATGCAGAAGCAGGGCAACAACTCTCTTGCCATGTGGGTTATCTTGATCACTTTGAACTGGCTTTCCAAGAACGTAAGGGCTATCTGAGTGAAGCGATGCTTCCTCTTCTTCTTGAGGAGTTCGACAAGACTCACTCGAAGTATCCAGAAACATCAATTTCTCTTGAAATCGATTATTACTCACATCTTCATTCAGAGATAACCGAATTCTGTGACAATCATCGCCGAGATTTCGACTATCTTATCGGTAGTGTACATTGCGTTAACGAGCTAGCCGTTACTAGCCACAAAGAGGTAACTCTATTGGTGCAGAAATATGGACTAGTTGGAGTTCTGCGGCACTACTTCAACGAAGTGGAAGCAGCAGTTCATTCCAAGCTCTTTGATGGCATTGCTCATATCGACGCTGTTATGCGTTTTGCACCAAATTTCCCGAAATCCCTTTTACAGGCTGAAAATTACTGGCGCAAGCGAACACTAGAGCTAGGTGAACTTTGTAGTCAGTACAGACTCCCAGTTGAGGTTAATTTGACCGGGTTAAACTTTCCTTGGGGTCGTGTGCATCCTGACCAGGAAATTATCGATTTACTAGTTAAATCGGGTACCACCTTCTTCGTCGGTTCAGATTCCCACAGAGTGACCTCCTTTGTAAACTCCGTGCCTTTGGTTTGCCAGTTTACTAGATACCTTCAGGAAAGAGGGGCTTTACGGCTTCCAGGGAACGTCAACTCCTTATAATAGCCAAGCCTTTTGGTGGAAAATACACGAAAGTAGTCGGATACTCGATACACTTTTCTTTTGAATGTGGCTCAAGTAGTTGTAATAGGAGTATCGTGAGGATAAAAAATGGCGTCAGCAAGTGACAAGATTATCTGGGGCAAAGGCAGCCTCTCAGGGCATCGGTTTCACCTTCGAAAAGAGAAAGATGGCGGAGTGCTTGTTATTGATGCCTCAAGACTGTTGTTCCTGAATGAAACAGGTTACGACTTTGCTGTGGCTGCGCTTCGCGGTGAATCAGAGGAAGATGTTATCAAACTAATTCAAAAGAAATACAGGAAAACTAGGGCAGAAGAGATAGTTGTTCACTATAATGAGTTGAAGGAGAAAATACTCTCCTTCGTTGCAGAGCCCGATGTCTCACCTATTGAAACCTTCGGCTTCGGTGAAGTCGAGCCCTTCTCTCATGAACCCTCTGCCCCCTACCGAGTAGATCTTGCCATCACTTATCGCTGTAACAACACCTGCTCTCATTGCTATGTTCCACCAGAACGCCGTAAATGGGATAAAGCCAGCGAACTGGATACTGAATCGTGGAAACAAATTCTAGACAAACTTCTTGACCAAGCAATTCCACATGTAACCTTCACCGGCGGCGAAGCCACGCTTCGAGACGATCTTGTTGAATTAGTACGCTATAGCGAAGACATTGGTATTATCGCTGGGCTAATTACGAATGGCCGACGCTTAACACAATCACTTGTGGATGATCTTGTCGAAGCTGGACTGGATTATGTTCAAATCACATTGGAATCGCATCTACCAAAGATTCATGACAAGATGGTTGGAGTGAATGGTGCTTGGAAGGAAACTGTTGCTGGCCTTGAACGCTTCATCGCGACTGATATCTTTACCCTCACTAACACCACTCTAACTCAGCTCAACCGACCTACTATTTTGGACACGATAAAATTCCTTGCTGAGAAGGGACAAACACACTTTGCTATGAATGGTCTTATCTATTCAGGTAGTGGTCTAGATGTTGTAGACGAGTACGCCATTACTGAGGACGATCTCAATGATATCATAACAGAGGTCCTCGTCGAAGCTAGTGAAAATGACATACGAGTCATATGGTACTCACCAACTCAATACTGTTATTTCGACCCAACAGATTATGGATTAGGCCCTCGTCGATGCAGCGCAGCCTTCTCCAGCCTTGCAATTGAACCTAATGGGGATGTGCTCCCCTGTCAGAGTTACTTCGAATCAATGGGAAATATCCTAAGAGATTCATGGAAAACCATTTGGAATCACCGGATAGCCAAGGCCTTACGGAGTCATAAAATGCTAGACAAGGAGTGCCAGACCTGTAAGTTGCTCAAAACCTGTGGTGGTGGGTGTCCTCTCTTCTCGCAATACAAACAAGTATGCTGCCACCACTCGATTGGTGGTTAAGGCATTTGGAAAAGCCTTATTCTCCGTGCTTTCTCTGCAATCAGTCTCGTCGCACTCAACCCGCAAGACAATTTCTCTATAATCAAATACCTAGGGTTAAAGGATTATTAACCCTAGATGTCGGATGTGGCACTGGTGTAATCACACCAGAACTCGCCACCTATACATCACATGCTACTGCTATTGGTATTGATATAGATTCAACAATTCTCGCCAAGGCAATCAACAGGAACAAATCTACGAATCTCCACTTTCTTCTTGCCGATGCGACGGCGCTTCCCTTCCGCGCAAACCTCTTCACATTTGCCCTCAGTCATTTCACTCTGATGTGGATTCCTAAGCGTATGAAAGCGTTATCAGAGACATTTCGCATACTTTGCTCAAAGGGGATATTAGCCGCTATAGAACCTGACTATTCAGGTCGTATCGAGGCGCGCAACTCCTCTCCCAAACAGGGTCTCCCTCCTCAATCCTCCCTCATCAAATGCCTTCAAAACCTTGGAGCCGACCCTTTCTCAGGAAGTCAACTGCCAGCAGACCTTTCTATAGTTGGATTCACAAATACTCGTTTTGGTGTTCTTTCCTGGGAATTCAACAAAATTGGTGCACACAAAGAGATTCTTGGGGAGGCTGCCTTGCTAAAAACTCAGGGAATTCAATGGGATTTACCGACTTTTACTTTCACCCCAATTTTTTGGGTTCTTGCATCTAAGCCCTAATTGAAGTCGATGCCAGAAAAATGAAAGGAATGACTTCTATCATAAAAATAGAAGAAGGAACGCCTGAGCGTTCCTCCGATCAGAGTGGTGTGTATGGTCTAAGCCAACCAAGCCATTCGAAGTAAATAATTGGTATCTCGATGAGGACGTAGATAACAAGGCATAGAATACCGATAGCGACAGCGCCGCCAAATCCTACATCAAAGAAATGCATGAACAGCGGAAGATACACAACAAGCGTGATTAATCCAGCGATTGCGAGTTCCAATAAGTCTAGGAGTTGGATGCTGTATGGTAGACCTAATGTCGGAACTACGAAGTCAAAGATGTAACCTAAAACCTCATGAAGCACGAAACTTGTTAGTGAACCAATAAAGGCTACTATGATAGCATCAGAGAACTTAGCGTTAACGCCTGATACAATTCTTCCTGTAATGTAGAACACAATTGTTAGAATGACCCACTTGACAAAAAATGAGATAAGTAGACTGATTAAATCCATAGGGCTCCCTTCTAGGGATTATTCTGTTAGTGGATGGGTGTAACACACGAATAAAGCTTACCCTTAATGATGAAGAGAAAAAAAAGAAGGAATTCTCGAACACTCAACCTAACGGTAGGGTTCGAGAA
>JAEOTB010000124.1 GCA_016840065.1 Candidatus Hermodarchaeota archaeon
CCTAGATGTAGAGTGATTCAAGTGCCACCGAAACTCGTGGTAGATCGTGTCTCAAAGCAGTACACTTCGAATGGACAGGAACTCTGGGCTGTGAAGGACATAAGCTTCGATGTCGCCCCTGGCGAGTTCCTCTGCCTAGTGGGTCCCTCCGGTTGTGGGAAAACCACTCTCCTGAAAATCATAGCTGCTCTTGAAACACCAACCAAAGGGCGAGTAACCCTTGATGGATCGCCCACCGAGGAGCAACGAGACAAGATAGGCTTCGTTTTTCAGGGCTTCACTCTATTCCCCTGGCGGACCATCATCGATAATGTGGTCTTGGGCCTTGAAATCCAGGGCATGGGAAAGGAGCAGCGCCTCACTCGGGGCTATGAGCTCTTGGACCTCGTAGGTCTTGAAAAATTTACTGACGCTTATCCCAATCAGTTATCCGGTGGGATGCAGAAGTTAGCCGCCATCGCCCGAGCTCTTGCCCCAGACCCTGAGGTACTGTTGTGTGATGAGCCCTTCGTAAACATCGATGCTCAAAGCCGAAACTTGATGCAGAACGAGCTTCTCCGAATTTGGGAAGCAACCAAGAAAACAATCGTATTCGTAACCCACAATGTCGATGAGGCGGTGTACTTGGGTGACCGGGTTTTTGTGATAAAAGCCCGTCCGGCTCGTATTAAGGAAAAGTATACGCTGAAGTTAAAACGCCCACGCCGCCGTACAGACCTCAAGCTGGTTACCATCAGGCAGAAGATTCTAGACGATCTTAGAGAAGAAGTTCAGCTATAATCTTGGATTTTCAGCGACTCACAGGGCGGCGGTATCTGAGCAGGTATTTCTCCAGCCAGGCGAACCCCTCGTTCATGATAAATCCGATGATAGCTAGTAGGAGGAGGATACCGACCATCAAATCGAATTGCCCCAGGGGTGCAGCCCGGGACCAGAGGTGATAGCCTAATCCAGTCCCCCAACCAGCAGCGACCATCTCTGCTGCCACAACAGACATCCAACCCACTCCGAGCCCAACGCGAGCTCCTGTAAGAATCTCTGGCACTGCACTGGGCAACATCACTTTCTCCAGGATTTGCCACTCTGAAGCTCCAAAGCTTTTCACAACGTCGATGTGAGCCAGATCAGTCCGATGCACACCTGCAACGGTGTTAAGCAGGATTGGGAAGAAACCAGCAAACCAGATGATGAAGGTTGGTGTGGGCTCTACGCCAATAAAGACTAGGGCGACTGGAACTAGGGCAAGGGGAGGTATGAAGCGAACAGCTTGAATAACGGGTTTAGTGAACTGGTGGACTATACGCCAACGACCAATAAGGATGCCCAAGGGAATGCCCGTAATTACCGCGAAGAAGAAGCCCCCTCCAACTCGGAGTACACTATCTCTAATGTCGATATAGATTCTGCTCTGAACAGTGGGACTAAGCAAAGCCTGAACCGAGCTAGTGAAGGAAGGAAAGTACCGTATATTAGCAAGCGTTGATGCGACCTGCCAGAGCAGCAAGAAGAACAGGCCACCAACTAGGCTCATCAAGTAGGGTTTGACTCGCTTCCAAGTAACCTTGTTCAAAGAAAGCCTCCTATCTCTTCCTGTTCTTAGCTTCTTGGCTTAAGTCTTATCTAGGGGAGAAATTGGGTGTCAACGATGTAGTCCAGGAGAGGATCAATCTCGGATGCCGAAAAGCCCGAAGGCAGGAGGTCAGTTTGGTGGAGGGCTTGAAGGTATCTTCGGAAACCGTTTACCCCAAGACTCGTATCATAGACTATACGAGACATTGCGTCTTCAATTACAGCCTGCGAAAAGCCAGTCCATTGTTGAGCTATGGCAACAGCCTGGGAATGGTTGCCCAAGATGAAGTCTGTAGCTCTAATGTGGGCTCGCACTACTTTTTCGAGAACATCTGGGCGTGCATGAAGATAATCAAGCCTTGAGGCAATGACACAGCAGGGGTGATTGGGCCAAAAGTCATGGCTGGTGTTCAGGATTGTACCCACTCCTTGTTCTTGGCTTAGGGCGATGTAGGGTTCCCATGCCACAAAGGCGTTGATGCCATCTGATCCACTAAGACCTAACTGCTCAATCATAATGGTGGGGCTCATATGTACACGAGCGAAATCACCAAAATCATAGCCAGACGCGTTAGCAGCCATATAGAATAGCATATCTTGGACATTGCCAGCTGCTGGGGTAGCTATCCTCTGACCCGCCAAATCGGAGATGCTGGTTACCCCAGGTGTTACAACGATTGCGCTTCCTTCTTGGTTGACACCAGCTAGAATACGTATCTGTATATCTTGGTTGATATGGAGCAGAAGAGCTGGAGCAGCGCCCAAGTAACCGATGTCGATTGAGCCCCCAGCGAAGCCCGACATCTCCACATTACCATTCGCAAACTCGTACAACTGTATTCTTAGTCCCTCGTCTTCGAAATATCCTTGGTCAAGAGCAATCATTAGTGCCAGCTGGTGTAAATCATTAGTCAGGAATCCGATACGCACATCAGGCGGCGAAAGAGACGGACCAATGATAACAGCACCAGCTCCCACAAATACAACGATAATGAAACCTGCAAGACATAACTTGGTTCGCTGCTCCATAATAAACACCGAATAGAAGGAAGGATGCAACTCGTCGGAAATAAGATTTGCCGAATAACCAATTTATCGCTAGATTACTGTTCCTAGCTGCATCTTTTCCTTCAAGGATTAGGGACAAAGCTTGAAGCAATCATGTGTGCCACACGGACGGGCTCTGGGATTCGGCTACGGGTTGCGGCTAACTTGACCACCTCTACTGCCTTTTCAAAGGGGAGCCCCGCCCATTGCAGAAAAACAGGTGCTCTCCCAGGAATTGACGCCACTTCTTGGATAGGGCCACAGCGCTCAAGTACAGCTAGTTTCTTATTCCAGGTTTTGGGGCAATGATGTTGTAGGGCTCGTTTGACCCTTTCCATGCTAGGTTCCGAATCAGAGACAGCGATTACAGGTAACTCAGTGCTCTTTGCTAGCTGGGGTAGATCAAGAATGTTGGTGCCAGCAAAGATAGTATCGCTTGTCATGATGACTCGGAGCTGCCCATAATGGCTGGACTCTTTCACCATTCTTGCCAGCTGGGCGGTCACGTCATCACCATCAACAAGGATAGGTGTTTGGAGGCAGCCCTCAATCCATAACCCGCCCCGGTGCACAACACCGACAAGGCGCGTCCACTTGTCACGTCCACGCTTGAAACGGGCGTCATCCACACCGAGGATGCGGAGTTCATCTTTGACATGTTGAAGGGGCATTACACCACCAGCTAGAATTCTCCTCTAGATTCCTCCTTTTAGCGGCTCGCCTATAAAAGAACCAGCCCCCTCCTCAACCAAGCTAGGAAGTTGAAAGCTTTTTTACTTACCGAACCAATCTACAACTCCATGCATAGTTGAGGTAGGTAATGATGGAGGATATTAGCTGCGAAGAACCAAACCCCTACGAAGTTGCCCTAAAGCAACTAGAAATTGTAGCAGAAAAAATGAAGCTTGACCCCGACATCCACGAGGTCCTCAAACTCCCGAAGCGTGTACTTGAGGTCGCAATCCCAGTACGAATGGACACCGGGCGAATCAAGGTATTTCGGGGATTCCGGGTCCAACACCATGATGCCCTCGGACCCTACAAGGGAGGCATCCGCTATCACCCCAAGGTCTGCCTGGACGAGGTCCGAGCCCTCGCCATGTGGATGTCGATGAAATGCGCTGTCGTCGGACTCCCCTATGGAGGAGGCAAAGGCGGTGTAATCTGTAACCCCAAGGAAATGAGCGTGGGCGAAATAGAACGCCTCACACGCCGCTTCACCAGCGAAATCATGGAGATAATAGGACCCTACAGGGATGTCCCAGCCCCCGACGTATACACTTCAGGCAGGGAGATGGCATGGATTTTTGACACATACTCCAAAGCCAAGGGCTACGCGGTCCCCGAAGTAGTGACAGGGAAACCCGTCGAGGTGGGAGGCAGCCTCGGTCGTAAAGAGGCGACAAGTCGGGGCGTCGTAATAGCTGTCCGAGAAGCCGCCAAACGAATAAAACTAGACCTTAAAAACGCGACCTGTGCAGTCCAGGGCTACGGTAACGTAGGATACCATGCTGCCCTGCTCCAAGAGGAAATGGGTTCAAAAATAGTCAGCGTGAGTGACTCCCGGGGGGGCATCTACAACCCCGACGGACTAGACCCAGCTGCTGTCAAACAGTTCAAGAGAAAGAACAGAAGCGTGGTAGGCTACCCCGACGCAGAGAAGATCACCAACGAAGAACTCCTCGAACTAGATGTCGACGTACTCATCCCAGCCGCCCTGGAAGGACAGATACTAGCTGACAACGCACCTAGGGTCAAGGCAAAAATAGTCAGCGAAGGCGCCAACGGCCCCACAACCCCCGAAGCCGACGACATCCTATACGAGAAAGGCACCCTACTGGTACCCGACATCCTCGCCAACGCCGGTGGAGTCACCGTCTCCTACTTTGAGTGGCTACAGAACCTCACCCGGGAAAGCTGGACACTAGAAACGGTCAACGGCAAACTCGAAGAACGGATGGTCACAGCCTTCAAAACAGTCTACGACATCAGCCAACACGAAAAAGTACACATGCGCACAGCAGCCTACATGGTCGCAGTAGAACGAATAGCCAACGCTATCAAGCTACGCGGGCTCTTCCCCTAGTGTAGGCGTCCTATTCTATCTATCATAGAAAGAAGAGCTGACACAAATTCCCTTAACTGTATGCTATTCTGAAATCTAGGTATTCAGGTTTGAAAGCTTAGGACTGAAATGACACTAAAAGAAGTCCTCTCGTGACTCTGATCTCCAACAAAGAAGTATTGTTTGAACTTCGGGTCATACAACCTAATATTCTCCCAAAATTGGTCCAATTCTTCTGGAGCCTTCCGCATCCATTCATACGCTCCCCATTCCTTCAATTGCTGATCATGCCTGCTCTTCCCAAGACACTTAGAGCATTTGTAATATATTCTTGGATGGGTAGGGTAGGTCCACTTAGGTCGTTTTACTATTCTGCCATCGATTCTTAGGAGTTTTGGGTGAAAAACCTCTTCCTGCTTGAAAAAGCCCTCAACTTGAGTTGGTTCAATAATTCCAAGGCTTGCCCTGTTTTGATCGAGTTCCTCGACACACCCTACCAGTAATCGCTGAACCAGTGGAAGGCGTTTTTCACGCTCCAATTTTCCTGTAGTTTGAATCAAATCCTGTATATTCTCCCAATGACGCTTCACATCTTTGATTGTCCAGCTTTCAGCCCTTCCATCGTTATGATCTCTTTCGAGCTCAGCTGAAATGACATCCCACTGGCGTATACCAGAGTCAAGGGGTACAGGAAAAATGCGAATAAAACCCGCAGTTGGAGACCACCCTGCTGTACATACACAAGTATACCAGTCTTCCAATTGGTCTGGAACTGCATGACCAAGGATAATTAAATCATCGACCTTCAAGAAAATCAATCCTTTCTTTTCAAGCGGTCTCGCGGCGCCTCTAACCTTAGAGTCTGCTAATGGCTTCGATTTTCTAGGATAAATGTCTACTGACGCACGAAGCGATTTGATATGTTGCCTCTTTTCCGGATAGGGTTGATTGCCATTTAGCTATGACGAATTGCTAAACATTACCCAACATCACAGATTCTCTCTCCAATACAACACAATACCAAGGATAGAATTCGTTAAAGGTACGGAGAGTGAAGTATCCACTAAGGTTGTATTCTTATGAAATTCTTTCTAGGCGGCATAGGGAACTGGTCAAGCGACTACGCACTAGTAGAGAAGGCTATCCTGATGGCAGATGACTTGGGCTTTGATGGAGCACTCCTACCCGACCACTACCAATACGGCAGAGCACCCTTTCTCAGATCCTCCGAACGAAACTCCACCCTCGATGTCTGGATTGCCTTGACCTACATTGCTGGCAAAACCAAACAAATACGTCTGGGCACAATCGTCACCCCAATCCCCTTCCGACCACC
>JAEOTB010000118.1 GCA_016840065.1 Candidatus Hermodarchaeota archaeon
GAGGGTATATTTCGGAGGATTCTCGGGGGCATCAGGAGGATTTTCCATGCTCAAGCCCCCAGCAAGTCTCGAAGAACAAAGCCCGTACAAATTCTTGGCTGTCTTGTTATCTCTCGACGTCATGCCACTCCAATTTACTCTCATCTCGAAGAGGGGCGCTTCAAGCTTGACTCAATCTTGATGGGCGGATTAATCACAGCGGTGGAGATGTTCACTAGTTCACTGGCTACAGAGGAGAAAGGGCGATTACAATCAATAGTGCACGAGCAAATAGTTATCCTGCTTGAGCATGATGAGAGCTTTGTATACGCGATACTCTCAGACAAGAACGCTTATGCCGCCAGAGCACTGGCGAAACGCTTGGCTTCAATGTTCAGCGACAAATTTGATCATATTATACGTGACCCCAATTGGGATCATGACGTCGCAAAGTTCGAGGGAGCAGACGAGCTCTTCACAGAAGTCCTGACATCGATGCAGCTAGCTTAAACTACGCTATCAGCTTGTTTCTCTTCTCGCCAATGCGGCTCTCTTTTCCTTATGTAGCTTCTTTAGTTGTTCCTGCATTTTCTCTAGACGTTCACCATGCAGAGGGTAGTAGTATATGAAAACCAGGCTTATCGCAACAGCTAGGGCAGGAACAATCATAAACAGGATTTTAATCCCAAAGAACGCGGATTCAGGCTGGACTGAAAGAGCTCCACCTTGGACGTACCCGTATGTTGTTAGAATCAGGGTGGCAATAATCGGACCAAGACTCGCCGCGGGTTTTGTCAACAGCGCCATAGAACCGATGAACATTCCTTCTCTCCGTGAGCCATGGAGAACCTCGTCTTCATCAATGGCGAGGAATTGCATAGGGATCCAGAAGACTCCGTATCCACCACAGATCGTGGCAATAATCAATCGAATCCAGACTAGTGACTCGAAAGCTGGTGTTAGGACCGGGAGGAATAAGGCAAGCGAAGTCACGACTCGCAAGGCTCCGAGTCGTAGGATAATTTTCCGCATACCCCACCTGCGCTCAAGTAAGATGCAGGAGATAGTCGACACATAACCCACAATATAATAGATTATGAAGAAGAAGAGCAAGGCAGGCACTCCAGGAGTGACTTTCGAAAGTAGGAGGAGGTAAACGAAGAGGTAGCTGAGGCCAATACTGCCGAGGAAACTCTGACAGAAGTAAAACCCTGAGTAAATCAGGAATGTTCTCGACTTAAACGTCGTCTTGATTGACTCCTTCAAGGTGAAAACTTCGTCTTGGCTGAACTCAGGTCTCTCCTTGCTCATGAAAGCAGTAAGCAAGAGAAATACAGTAGAAATCGCAGCACAGATGAGCATGAAGAATCGGAATTCAGGAGAGTTGGGGACCATGTTTCCTATAATTACAAAAACGGGAAGGGTAATGACCGTTCCTACTACTCCAGCTAGGAGCTGGGCTTTGTTCCGTGTATCAATGGAGGAGGTCATCTCAGGGAGTACAGCTAACCAAGCGACTAGCACAAGAGTAAGCAGGGTATCGAACAAGCAAATCGAAAGTACATAATGGAGAAAGATGATGATTTGGTTGTTGAGGCTCCAGGGGAACCAGACGAGTAGGAAAGTCAGCGCCCAGACAGGACCGCCGTACTTGATATACACAAGTCGTCGGCTGCCCCATCTCTCTCGATTGGTTCGGTCAGAAAGTTGTCCTGACAAAGGGTCGTTAAGGGCGTTTATGGTCATGTAGATTACTTGACCGATGATGAAGAAAATTGGTAATAATGCAAGGTCATTGAAAAAGAACTCTATATATTTAAAACCAAATACAAAGGCTAGGAGTCCAGTAGGGATTGCTCCGAAGGACCATCCTAACAAGTGTCTGGCTCGCGTCTTTTCCTCAGCCATTTTCTTTCTCTCAACCTGCTAACTACCTTCGTTATATTTTGATAGGGTATGACCCGTATTTCTCCCGAATCTCCATGACTGCCTGCCATCGGTCGACGGTCACGCCTGGATTTATACTGTGACCACTACTGAAGATGTACCCACCGCCGGGTGCTAGCTCTTGTATTAGCCGTTTGCTGTATTCTTTGATTTCGGGGATAGTACCCGTGGCTAGCATGACCGGAGATATGTTCCCTACGAAGGTGATGTGGTCACCATATTTCTCGTAGAGCTTGAAGATATCGTATTCGGGGTTGGCAATGGTTGGATCTATAGGGTTGAGAGCGTCCACGCCACAGCTGATGATGTCCTCAAAGATGTCCGCCAAATCCCCATCCGAGTGCAGCATGATTTTGCAATCGTGTTTATGGGCTGCTGTACATATCTGCTTGAGCCAGGGAAAGACATAGATGCGGTAGTTCCGAGGACTCATGAACAATCCGTTCTTGAACCCATAATCGTCCCAAATCAGGACCAGTTCCGCACCATTCTCTGCTAGAATCTTAACTAGTTCTACTGCGAGTTTGCCATTGTCGTCAAAGACTTTTTTTGCCTGCGCGGGGCGCGCCAAGATTCGGGAAAACATTTCGAGTCCGAAGGGTTCCCAGCTGGGTTCCATCATTCCGCCAATAGCCGGGACAGATAGGATTTCGTTGTTCATCTGCTTTTGAACCTCTTTGCCGGCTTGAAAGGTGGCTAGTCGTACAGGGTCGTTTGGGTCTGGGCGTTCCCAGTTTTCGTAGTCCTCGAAGCTTCGCAGGTGTCCACCATGATAGCCTAGAACTATTGTACCGTCTTTTGGGTCAGGCTCAATCTTCATTATACGCCCGAACTCGTCGATGATTCCGCCTTCGATGAGTTCGCGCGGTCCATGGGTTACATAGCTTAGCCCGATATCGATCTTTACTCGGTGAAGGAAATCATAGTCATCCGTGTAGCCTTTAACGATGAACTCGCGGTTACTCATAGCCCATTTGACGATTTGGTCGCGTTGTTCCTTTGGGAATTGCTCTAGAGCAGTTAGTCCAGCAGCTACCCCTCCACCAGCTTGGATTCCGTAGTGTGCCCTGATTGTATTGTTAGTGAAGGCACTCTCAAAGGCAGGAACCCTGTCAGGTTCTTCGTGGTTAATCGCTTTCAGTACGCGCGTTGGTGCGTCCATTGCTGCTAAGCCTCCATTAATACTCTGATTCGCCGGACGCCCTCAACGGCGTCAGCACCGAAATCATCTGCCCCGTTGGCTTTTGCTAGCTCCATAGTGAGGGGTGCCCCACCGACAATGATCTTTACTTTTTCTCGAATTCCTGCTTTCTGTAGTGCTTTGTCAACTTTGGAAATCTCGGGTATGGTTGTTGTTAGAAGTGCACTCAGCGCCACGACCTTCGCGCTCTTCTCCTTTACAGCTTGAACTATCTTTTCTTCGGGGCAGTCGGTACCCAAATCGATTATCTCAAATCCAGTTGACATCAACATCGTGATCAAAATGTTTTTCCCGATGTCGTGGTTGTCACCTTTCACAGTGGCAACGACGATGGTTTCCTTACTACCCTTTTCCTCTGATTTGAGGTGAGGAGCGAGAATTGCGACTGCTTCCTTCATTGTCTCGCCAGCGAGGACCAGCTCTACGAGGAACATGCCCTTTGTTTCGTATAATCGTCCTACCTCATCCAAGCCCTGCGTGAGGGCAACCAAGATTTCTTGTGGGTTGGTGCCCGTGTCGAGCTCGCCTTGTACTGCATTTGCTATGTTATTAACATCCAGTTTAATCAGCATGTTAGTGATTTCTTCGAGTGTCAATCATACCACAACCTTTCTGACATGGATCCCCACGAACCGTATGTTATTTCTTGGATACTTGTATTAAAGATAAATAACTTCTCTCATAAGTTCCATCTTGTGGTGACGGTAATGTCTGGGAAAGCGAAAAACTTCGGCTCCGGTTACTTCGGTGAATGGATTAAAGACGAATCCGGGCTGCCGGCCTATCGCTACACCTGTGATCAAATCAACGATCCCAAAGCTGTAACGCAGATGAATGAGGTCTGGCGGCGGAACACAGATCAGATGCACCAAGTGGGAAACGATCGCCTAGTGGGTGTGGCGTCGAATTATGGACATATCCAAGTTCGCCAGGATGAGGGTAGCCCCAAATACCTTAATGATTTTGACCCTGACCATCACCAATTCGGTGGAGGTTTTGGTTTCTTAACGGATGGAAGTAAGGTCTTGAGCACATTCTATCCAGGTAATGGTGAAGCCTTCGAGCGGATATTCGGTGTGGGATACTATAGAAAGTCCGTCAAAGGACATGGACTAGAAGTGGACCAGACTATTTTTGCCCCATTCGGTGACGACCCTGTTCTAGTCTCTCAAGTCAAGGTCAGTAATGAACGCGATAGCGCCGTTGACCTCAGATGGATTGAATACTGGGGCTGCCAGAACTACCAGTTTTCCTACAAGGCCTTCATGATGTCCCTGGCTCCTCCAAACCGACCTGCCACGGAATTCCGTCGCCAACTCGCCAAACGCTTCGAACACAAAATCAGTAAAATCGGGAAAAACCAAGGGCTGCTCAATCAACAACATTTCCTAGGCCATGAACCGACATACGAGGAGGGCTGGAAGTTCCTCAATATGTTCTTGGAGTCTCCTGCAGGGAAAACGATTGCAGGTGGTCCAGTAAAGCCTCCAGTAGAGGAGGCGAGACTTGAGGATCTTACTCCCCCACCCGTTTTCCTCGTGTCCTTGGATGGACCGTTTGATGATTACGCTGTTGACGCTTCACAATTCTTCGGGGGAGGGGGTGTTGAGAAACCTGATGGTTTGTACAAGCCACTCACTCAGTCCTCTACCAAGCCTGACTCAGGACCAGGGTTATTCCTTGAGCGAAGACTTCA
>JAEOTB010000063.1 GCA_016840065.1 Candidatus Hermodarchaeota archaeon
TAAATGTTATTACGTCTTCAGGGAGGGAGTTGGGTCTGTTGAGGGTCGAGACAAGCCAGGCCTTGGGAAGGTTGAAGAAATTTGGTAAGAGTCTGGTGGGAATATTCGAAGCAACAAGGGTGAGGCGGGGTGCTGTGATATTAGCAGTTTCACTTTGGAAGAGGAGGTGTAACTGGGCTGTTTTCTCTCCTTGTGAGTCAAACCATCCAGGAGTAATCTCAATCAGATTCCGGTGAGGTGGCAGACAGGCTAGCCGTCTAAGAGTAGAAGCTTCAATGAAACCTACAATAAGGACAGGACGACGAACAGCAATAGCATAGCAAAGGAGAGGAACATTATCTTGGAAGAGATCAGAGAGCCACAAATTGAATCAGCACGTCCTTGATGAATTGCTGGAAGACCTGCTGGATATTAGTGCCGTAAAGTGCTGATGTACCAAAGATTGGGATTTTGCGTGGAGCCTTAAGGTGTCGATGAACAGCGATTGGATGAAGACAACCAGGCAGGTCCTGCTTGTTTGCCATGACCACTACTGGAGTTAATCGGTTCGTAGTTGCAAGGTAGGCGCAGAGCTCCTCATAAGAACGCCTGTTTTCAGCAGCAATATCTGGCTGAGAATCAGCAACGAAAAGAACACCGTCAGCACCTGTGGCAATAAGCTCCCTGGTGGCTAGTAAGCGGCGCTGTCCTGTAGTCGCAACTATGTGGAATAGGATAGTGGATGTTTCAAGTGGTAAATGGAACGCGAGGTAGTCTGAAAGGAGTGTGTGATCCTCGCTTGTGCTGATTTCGATGCGATCCGAGCAAAGAAGGGGATGTAGGCTCTTAGATAGGTGGCGGAGAGTAGTGGTTTTACCCGAGGCCCCTGGGCCCCAAATTACTAGCTTGAGTTGTTGTAATGGTTTTGTGAGAAATTCGTCCTCTACTCCTGTTGCATCTGGAGTTGTCATTGAGTATAACCTCCTGAAAATACATTGTTGAGTGTTCGCATTGCGCTCTCAAGGTCCTCCTCCCGAAGCCCTAGCAGCTTCTGTACCATGGCATCGGATTCCACGAGGGTGAGGAGCCTTTTTGCCGTTTGCTTCATTCGGATTCGTATGAAACCAATATTGGTGCGGACATCCGCGACGATAGCTAGTAAGACTGGAATGCTTCGGTTTGACAATCCTATGTTGCACACGTACAACTGCTTGTCATCGTAGAGTACCATGACATCAGCGAAGGGTCTAGCTTGTAGATACACCTGCCCTTGTTGGGCAACTCCGGCAAGGGCAGCTGAGATTGCAGAAAGTTCCCAGAGAAAACGTCTTAGGTATCGCCCAGAGGTGGCGAGCAGGCGGCCATCACCATCCAAAACAAAAGCCCCTTCAATGAGGCCAGGCAAGGGAAAGTTTGCAGCAGCTTCAATCAGCTCGTCTAAAACTTCGCTTAAAGGATTCCTGGACAGGTCATGATGTTCACTATTGATTTGAACGTCCTGAGCGGTCATTGCGAATCAAAAGCGGCGCAGATTTTGGTTCATTTATAGGGCTTTCGGTGAGCCTTACAAATTCACACAAATAGACCACCAGAGACTAGCAAATCTTTAAGAAGGAGCGTCAAAGGGTGATGGCATTCAACGAAGATTCAAGGTGAGTACAATTGACCGTCACAGCATTTATTTTCTGTAAGGTAAAGATGGGCGCTCTGCAAAAAGTCGTCGATGAATTCCGGAAAATCGAAGTAGCAACAAGCGTCGCTGTTACAACCGGTGAATTCGATTGCATTGTTCGGGTCAAACTGCCAGACCTTGAAGCCTTATACAATCTTACAGTGGATCAGGTCTGTAAGATTCCCGGGCTAGAAGAGACCACAACCGCTGTGGTCACACACGAAATCCCATTATCCAAGTAAGAGAACCTGATTCAATCTATTGAGGGATTTTAATGAGGGCACGATGGCGGCGGCAAATGGGCACCCGACGCACCAGAACGGTATTCTATTTCCTAGCCCTAGCTTCAGGAATTTTCCTTGCCTTCTCAGTGTTCAGCGATGTCTTTGTCTACAAGGTGTTCCTCCCAAACCCAATCGCCTTTGCCATAGCCGCCCAATGGATGGGCTTCCTCTTCACACTGGCAGTTATTCTATTTCTGAGCATTCCAACAAACCGGACTCGACGCAAGAGTTTAGGAACCCGATTTGACCGAAGCTTCTACCACCTCTCGCTTCCCTCCCGAAAGGTTGTAGTTAGCCTACTTCTAGCTGGCTTGTTTGCTGGCATAGCAACCTTCGTCTATTACCTTGTGACCAGCAGCAGCGGGGACATTTCAGCAGTTCTTCCCTTCGCACAGTTCTCAATCATCTACTTGATGATCGGTGACCTCATCCTAATTCGGGATTACCCAACAAACATTGAGGTCCAATCAATTCTAGCCATCACCTTCGGAGTCCTCTTGATTGGAATGATCCCTGGGGTTATTGACCTCGGTCTACTCATCATTGTCGTAACCCTCTGGGGAGGTGGAAGAGCTGTGAGTGTCTTCTTCCAGAGCCGGGCTAAACGCCGAGAGATTCGCCCTGGAGCTACCACCGACTCGCTGAATCTCAGGCTCTGGATTCTCCTCATCCTAAATTGCAGCATGACACTCTTCATGCTTCCCTTCGTCACACCAGAAGTCATCCTTCTACTTATCTACCAGCTTCCGATAATCATACATTGGCTCATGATTCCTGTCATCTTCACCTTCTTATCTTTCGTCTTGTACATACAGGCATTAGGGAAAGGGAAGATGTCTGCAGTTCAGGGCATCAATTCAGTTTCCGTTGTCCTAGGATTACCACTCAACCTCCTGGGCTCATACCTCTTCCCTACGGTTTTCAGTCCGATTTCACCTGACCCCTTTCTCTGGTTTATTAGAATTGTCGGAATCGTATTCGTTGTCTCCGGCATCATCGCCTTAGCCCTCAGCGAGATGCGAGGATACGTCTTGGTTAAGCGTGCACCAGATTGCCCAGACCTAATGGAAAAACTCTACAAAATCCGAGGAATCAGGAAAGTCTCCAGCATTACGGGTAAATGGGACCTCCTGGTCCGTGTAGACATCCGCAGCCTCGGCAGTGCCCGCGCAAAAATCCTACGAAAAATCGAGGAAACACCCGGCGTACAAGACATGGAAACACACCTCATCTTAAAAGAATGGGACTAGATCGGTTAGCTGGCGGCTTTTCACTTCTCGTTAAGCCACCGAAACCCATATAAAACAACCAATTTTGCGCTGAATTGTATGGAGCCATCAACAATACTACCTCCTACAAGCCTGCACGAAGGATATGGTCTGGAGGACGAGAGCCTAGACCGACTTTTGATGACTACGGGATACCGTGAGGTCTCGCTTCAATACCGTCCAGCCATCGAGACGGTGCAGGAGGCTTTTAACAGTGTCACTCGCCTTCGCATCATCGCGCTTCCCCTCAACGAAGGTGAAACCGCAACAACACCCCACCTCGCCTGGGTGCCCCTCTGGTCCAACAAGGACACCTGCACCCTAATCGCCAATCCCTGTGAGCTACCGAGCCGCCATGATGACACCTACTTGATTCCAAGGGGGTTCGCTGAACACTACGCTCATACAGTAGCATCACACCCATACTTCATGCCCGCTATGACTCCTGATCAGTTCTGGCCTTGCTATCTTGATTGTCAACCAATAACTCTCGCATCGACCCAACCAATCACCAACGGGGTTGCTCCCTCCTCAAATAAAGACGCTGACGCAACCATTTTTGCTATCCTATTGGAGTTTCTTATCCGTCTCAGAGGATATGTCGCTGACCACCTCCTTATAGAACAGGGATTCGCTAATGGGGTCACCTATCATCACAATACGCTTCTTTACGAGCTTCCTATCCCAGACTTTGCTGCCACTCCTGACGCTTTCTTCCATCTCTCCTTCCTCCTTCTAGACACAGCCCGCGCAGTGACGACCCTTTCTCGCACAGCTTACCTCACCCAAAGTGGTCTAACAGGACTGATTGGGCACACTCGAGCCCAGTTAGCCAAACTGGACCATCTGGTTTCTGCTATGAAACCAGACTTCCTTGTCACCCAGCAGTTTGACAGATTGTCTGATTACTTTACACGGCTTTATCCGAATTCTCTTCGTGATCCCACAGTGACCTGTAAAGCTATAGGAAAACTCCTACAACACGCAGGCATTCCACTTGAAGGTGGCTAGTGGACCATCATTTACTGAATCTGATTTGCCTACAAGTTAACCTACAGTGATTCCTTTACTAATGAAAGAATACAGTAGGTAAGTCCTGCTTACTGTAGGTGCAACTTCTGGGTAACAATCCCATTCTTATTACATAGTAGTTTATATGCTAATAGATATGAAATATATCGAATGGTCCTATTCGCTTATGATGTGAATTATCATGGTATTTCCATCCCCTGATCCCATATGGATTGTAGAGATACTGAAAGTAATTGTAATTGCTACGTGTGGGGGCTTTCTCCTTTACCGTTGGCAGAAAGCAGAACGCCACTTCTTTACTGACCTGCCATTCCTCTTTGCTTGTGCTTTTTTCTTGTTAGCTGCAGGTGAAGCAGTAGATGCAACATTTCATTCTGGTATTGCTACCTATGAACTAATCTTCTTTCAATTTCGTGCCTTGTTTATTGGTCTAGGTATTATCTTCATTCTATACGCAACAGTCACAGTTTGGTTTGTTGAACGTCGATTACTAGGAAACCTGTTAATTGTCCTTTTCACTGTCCTTTTCTTCATCGCCATCATACTAGCAACTACTATGGAACTAGTTCGGTTGTATGCGATGCCCTTTCTATTGGTTGGTTACATTTGCCTTCTTGCGACATTTCTCATTGCGTATCTTCTGAAGCGGCTGCCAGATGTTCACGGACTTGTCATTTGTATCGGAGGAGCAATCGGCATGGTTGGGCAGTTCCTAAAGACGCCCTTGGAAGGTCTTGGCATCATGTGGGTCTCGGAGCTAATCGACCTCCTTGGAATCATCATCCTTGCTCTTGGGCTCGTCATCAAACCAGGCTATTCAAAAGCCTAGTGTTCTCCAAAGAAACTAATACTAAAAAAAGAGGATAAGCTGGACGGCAGTATTTGCCTTCCAGCTCTACGAGTAGTTACATGTGATAAAGCTAGGCAGAGATTGCTTGTTGTTCCTCTTGGTCGAGGAGAATACTTGCTGCACGCTCGAACTCTGTGATACGCGGCATCTTAGTTTGACCGATAATACCTTTGCCTTCCTTGAGGCGTTCTCGTTCGTACATATCGAAGGTTCCAGGTTCAACTGGATGAATTGCTGCCATTCCAAGAGTGTTTGCTGTTCTGACCTCCCAGTAGAGGCGACTTACACTTTGCAGGGCGTTGTCAAAAGCCTCTATGAATCTCTGTAGATTTCTTGGGGCGCGCTTGAATTCCACAAAGATGTGGTAACATGCACCGTCTACGTCAATCTGAGGTGCTACTACGAATTCACTCACTAAGGCGTCTTGTTCTTCACACACTGTTGTTAACGCTGCACTAATTTGTTGTTCCGAGACCTTTTCGCCGCTAAGGTTGATGATGTTGTCGCTCTTACCCAAGCACTTCATTGTCAGTGGATTAACAGATGTGAAACTAACTACATCGTGTGGATCGTAACGCCACAATCCACTAGGACTGGATACAATGATACGGTAGGGGGTGTTAACTTTGATGTCGCTGAGTGGAATCGTTTCTACATTGGGTGGAAGATTACCCTCTGCGATATCAGCGAATTCGAAGTATGTTATGCCAACAGCGGGTGCTACTCCTCGCATATCCTCATATGTTTGGAGTCCGTAACAAGCTTCAGTCCCTCCATAAGCCTCGTGGATATGTATATCTCCTGCAAGGTCGTGGATGACTGGTTCATAGAGGTCACGGACAACACCGCCTTGAAAGAGCACTGACAAATTAGGCCACAGCTTCTGTAAGTCTAGAGCACCATCATCAGTGAGCGCAGACTTGAGACGTTGGCGGGCCTTATCAGATATCTGGGCATCGTCCTTTAACCATTCATAGGATTCGTACTTAGCGCGACGTAATAGTGCCATAACAAAGGACGTGATACCAATACATGCTGTGATGTTTGGAGTTTCAACAGCCTGTCTTATGGTCTCACGGAATTTCTCCTCCCAGTCAATGATATTGAAGACTTCAACATCTGGAACTAGCTTTCGACGCATGAGAGAACTAGCGCCCTTTATTCCATAACCACTAGCATAGCCTACATCCCATTTTCCAATCTGTTTGTAGATGGCAGGAGCTACCATTGCTAGTAGTTTGCCATTCAGGAAGGGACGTATCTTATTTGCCAAAGTAAAGTAGGCAAGAGAGAATTGACTAGTAACTTTGCGATACGACCCAGTCCAAGGGATAAGTTTGGGCTCGCCAGTGCTACCACTAGTGGCTATAAGGGCTTCAATTGGTTCAGGGTACAGAGTATTGTTAACACCATCGATTTCTAGCTTGATGTAGGGCCAGAGGTCTTTGTATTGATTGACCGGAACCCGTTGCACGAACTCCTCGTAATGGGTGATGTCACTAAAGCTGTGGCGTTTCCCATAGGTAGTGCCTGCAGCGTATTCAATTAACGTCTTCAGCCGCTCCTCCTGAGCAGCATTTGGATCTTCCAAAGCCTTGAGATAGGGTTTAGCTTTGGTCCGATACATCAGTTTTCCAAGTAGTGACCAAATCATTTCTTTTCACTTTTTGTTGTTGTGTCGACTCCGGTAACGGACAATCAAGGCGCCTCTGCCCAAGGCGCGGACAAGCCACGTTCCCTTCCCAGCCGTGATGCGGGGCAGAGAGGGGCGCCGCAGTGCCCGCCCGTTCATCGTTCCTATGGT
Organism: Candidatus Hermodarchaeota archaeon; assembly: GCA_016840065.1. Classification (GTDB taxonomy): domain Archaea; phylum Asgardarchaeota; class Hermodarchaeia; order Hermodarchaeales; family Hermodarchaeaceae; genus YT-063. The sequence goes on from JAEOTB010000063.1 coordinate 6,890, forward strand.
TTTGGGCGTGAATTGACCCGTTTATAAGGGAATTGCTGAATCTGCCCCAATCGAAGCAACCCTCTGAAGCCCCACAGAAACAGGGTTTCAAGCCGGCTCCTCAACACGTCGATACTCACCCCCTGAAGATAGCTTCTCGAAAGAGGAAAAAATTGACCCCATTGCAAACGGAGTGAATATTTTTTCAAATACCTAGGAATTTCTGAATCCAGACGAATGGAGAGGGAAGGAAACAAGGCGACCCCCCTCTACAAGAGGGTTTCACGGCGTGAGACACCCTTTCACGAAGGGGCGAAAAACCCGTAACGCTTATAAACTAAACAAAAACGGACCATGACCACACAACAACCGGAACCAACCTCTAAGGAGCGAGGAAAAAAATGGACCCACGACCCGGACCACTACCACCAATCCCCGTGTAACA
>JAEOTB010000064.1 GCA_016840065.1 Candidatus Hermodarchaeota archaeon
ACCGCGCAATGGGTTTAACGAATGATGCAATCTTGATGATGGGACAGACCTTCTTCTACATCAAGTCAACCGAGGACGACGACATTGGGGCACTAGTGCAGAAGGTGCCCTCATCAACTTCCTCATCTTATGGCAAGCCTTTCCGTCAGATATTCAAGGAGGCGAAAGGCGACTTCTACAAGATTGACCCAGGGCTATTTGCCCCAGCAATGATATCTATGTCCGACCTCCGCACAGGTCAACTTCACACGGCAGGACATCTCGACCCTGAACTCTTCCTAAAATCCCTCGAAACCACCCTAGATTAGTAAAGGAAAAGGCTTTAAGCGTTAATTCTGAGGGATTTTAGTGAATTTCCCTTAATTTTGAGGCGATAAAAATAGTCAAGTCAGAAACTTCCCCTCAAGAAGTAGCAGAACTCTTCTACAAGCACCTATCAGAAGAAAATAAAGAAGAATGGCTGAAAACCTTTACAGCCCACCACCAGAGCATGGCAGACCGTTACGGCTCTTCACCAGACATGTACTGGAGAGCTTATCAAAGAGCCAAGTACACCTACCGTTACATCTCCGGGAGAGATGAAATCGGAGACAACAGATGTCGTTTCTGGTTCCAACGAATCAAATCCGACGGAAAAGAAACCGGAATGCCGCTACCCATCACCATCGTCCGTGACCAAGATTCAAACGGTGAATGGCGGGTCGATGTCGCAACAATCTAAAAACTGTATTGAGGCGTATTTAATGAAACAAGGATTATCCTCCGCAGAAGTTGCGGATTTATTCTACAAACACCTCGCTGAAGGCAACAAGGAAGAATGGCTCAAAACCTTCACCGCCTACCATCAGCGCACCGCTAAAAGCTACGGGTCGTCCCCCGATCTTTACTGGAGGGCGTATTCGAAAATCAAGTGCACCTATGTTCGCCTTCCAGATAAGGCGGAGACGGAATACAGTGAAACAAGGAACAGGCAATGGTATCAGCGATACAAAGCAGATGGCACAGAGACTGGTATGCCTTTACCTATCTCCCTTGTTCGTGACGAAGAATCTGATGGCGAGTGGAGAGTAGACGTCGCTACAATCTAGTAGCGACCTTTTTGGAGTTTGGAAAATGACGGTTAAACCCGGAATGTCCCCTCAAGAAATCGCTCAGCTTTTCTACAAGCTGATCGAGAAGCAGGACCGCGACGCGTGGCTGACAACCTTCAGCAAGTGGCACCAAGGGCGGGCAGATCAATACGGTTCTAGTCCCGACTTGTATTGGAGAGCTGCGCAGAGAATGCAGGTCAAGTTTGGTTACGTATACCATTACTTACCGAATAAGGATCAGCAAATCAACGATGATTACTGGAAGATTTGGTTCCAGCGAGTCAATCGAGACGGAGAGCAGAGCGGAAGCCCGCTCCCCATCCACATCCGCCGCGATAAGGACTCGGGAGACGAGTGGCGCGTCGATACGGCTACCGTCTAGCTAAAATGCGGCTATAATAGCTCAAAGAACCTAGCACATTCAGAGTCAGTATCTGGGGAGTATTCATCAGACTCCTCTCACCCCTTTTCTTTTCTTCAAATTCTTTTTCTTAACTCAACCCTAGTTGACATTTAGACAAAAATTGTGTGAGCGTACTCTGAGCAAATAGCCTAATAAGGCAAAGCATCAACCTTGCCTGTTTACGGTGGTCCAAGCGATGGCTGTAGATTTCGTTGTGGGTATTATCGCCTTTGCTGCATTAGTGGTCATTGTCGCCTTTCTTAGCGGCGTTTTGTCTCAACTGACGCATCTTCCCCGCCTAATCTTCTACCTGATGGCTGGGCTGCTAATTGGACCCATAGGATTTGCCATTATCACCCAAGAAATGGTATTAATGATGGAGGGCAGCTTGTTACAGGCGGTGGTAGGGCTTGCCGTGGCTCTTATCGTCTTTGAAGGAGGGTATAGCTTCAATCGTTGCATGCCCGCAGAAAAGGCATGTACAATAATCCCATTTCGGCAGCTTTTATCGCGTCTACTTCGCCTTTCCCTTATTGGAGGATTAATCACGGGGGTCATGATGACCTTCCTTTTTCATTACATCGCGTTATTACCTCTACCCTATGCTGCTCTATGCGGTGTACTCTGCATAATAACTGGACCCACTGTTATCAACCCCTGCATTCGCCAGCTTCGGATTAAGGAGGATGTAGGCGTTGTTCTTGAGGGTGAAGGGTTGGTGAATGACGCACTGGGCGTGATTGTTGCTTCTACGATTTTTGGAGTCATCCTTGCCGAGAGTTTGGGCACTGTGACTCCTTGGCCCATAGAAGTCGTCATAAACTTAGGTTTAGGAGCGGCTGTGGGTATGATAATTGGAGTTCTTGGTGTTTTTATTACCCGATTTGTGGCTCCACGGTTTCTAGCCCGTGTGGGTGAACGATGTGATGAATCGAATCGAGCACAGCTGGCCCGTATTGGTACATTGATTGCTGCATTCCTTTCGTATTTAGTGGGCGAGTTGGTGGCAACGGAAGCAGGCATAATTGCTGCCCTCGTAGCGGGCATCCTCATCGGGAATCGTCATCGCTTCGGGCAAGGCTCCGATAGCTCACAGTTTTCATCACCAGATACTTATGAGCTCGCTGATCACATTGAGGAGGGAGTTCATTCATTCCAAGCGGATTTGACAACTATCGCTATTGCAGCGGTATTCATCTTGTTGACATCCATCGTAACACGAGACATTCTTGTTGGTACTCTCATATTTGCCCCTATCCCGTTTGCGGGGCTCTTAGTTGTGGGTGCTTTGATGTTGCTGGTTCGTCCCATCTCGGTTCTTGTCGCTACTATTCGTTCAGGATTTACATTGCGCGAGCGCCTCTTCATGAGCTTCTTTGGTCCCCGAGGGATAGTCATTGCAGCAACCGCGGTCTTTGTTTACATCGAACTGTTCGCACACGGTATTGACATTCCCTTGATTCCCGGCTATATCTTTCTCATTGTCCTTGCCACGGTCGTGTTTCAAGCGGGTTTGTCCCCGCTCACTGCTAGGCTATTCCGGGTAACCTTACCGAAAACTCAAAAACCTGGTGCTACCCCAGAAAGCTGATAATGGGTGATATTCTTGCCATCTGAAGATTCTTCTGCACATCAGCGACGACATGGTGCCCCTGTTTTGCTAGTTGAGGGGCGTACACTTCCTGAGGTCTGGGAAGCCGCTGTTATCCGGTTAGCCGAACAGGGCACTCAGATACCTACAGAATACAATCCAGAGGAACACAGCACTGACTCGGTCATGGTGATGGTTATCCAGGAGCCGCTTGCAGAACCACGGGTTCACTGCGGCGCTACAGTCGGCAGCTTGGCTTTCTACGACGAATATGTTGCAGAAGTACTCGATGGACTGAATAATGTTGAAGTCTACGAGGGTAAGCTCAGTTACACCTATCACCAACGCCTCTTCGATTACACATCAGAGGATGCCTTCAGCCGTCCTGAATTGAAAGGCACGGGTAAAGACCAATTAAGGTTCGTTATCGAGAAGCTATCCTCAGCACCCTATAGCCGTCGAGCCCAAGCCATCACTTGGAACCCATTCACTGATCCACAGCGAGATGACCCCCCCTGCCTTCAGAGACTCTGGTTCCGAATATATCAAGAGAAAAAAGGACGCTTCTTAGCAATGCATACTCATTGGCGTTCAAGAGATGCGCTTCACGCCGCCTTCCTAAACATGTATGCTCTAACCCTTTTACAGCAGAGAATTGCAGTACAAATTAGCGAAAAAATAGGTGAGGAAGTCAAAGTCG
>JAEOTB010000007.1 GCA_016840065.1 Candidatus Hermodarchaeota archaeon
CAGCAGGACCTCCAACCGCAGGCCCACCCACAGCAGGACCTCCAACCGCAGGCCCACCCACAGCAGGACCTCCAACCGCAGGCCCACCCACAGCAGGACCTCCAACCGCAGGCCCACCCACAGCAGGTCCCCCAACAGCCAGCCCACCCACAGCAGAATCAGCTTCAGCGCCTATATCCAGTCTTAGAACACAAATGATGGCGGAAATTAAGCGGATTAAGGGTATGTTTGAGTCTTAATCGCCCTTGTTTTTACTGCTTCAATTCCGTTGCTGGATTTTGGGTATCGGTGGTAATGAAGTATTCTAGCTCCCAATTTAGTATCTAGTTATTAGGTTACTCTGAATAGAAGAAATGATTTGATGAGGGGATTGAGGGCCTATTTGGTGTAGAGCCGCCAAAGAGCACCGTTTTGAAAGATGAAGAACTCCTCATCCTTGTAGATAACGATACAATGATGGTACTTGGCCACGGCGAGGAATGTCTTGAGTTTCATTTCCTCACCTTCTCGGAATCGTATGTGGACCTCAAGATCAATAGCACCTTTATTCAGGCTCAGTTTCTCAATGGCACGTTCATCCACTATTGGAATCTTCATCTCCTGGGCCAACTTGTATACGGTTTTTCGAAAAATGCTGATTGATTGCTTTGACATCTTTGTCAACTCCAAGTCCACAGAGGCTTCTGAGTAATGAATTGTACCGATTTAGGTTTTAAAAGCTTATGTCTTACCGCTGGTTGAAGCTTGTAAGATGTGTTACGGAGGCGTTGAGAGGTATTTGAGACGTTCAATGACAATTTGTGGGTCAATGAACGCAAAGAATGCAGAGATACGAGGACCCTCGTCTTGGCCAAAGAAAGACTGGTAGAGGAATTGGAAGAACTGTTTCTGGACGGCTTTATCACGACGAAGCGGTTTAGTGACTTGCTTCATGGCTTCTCGAATTGAGTTCTCGGTCCAGTTCTTTGGAGAAAGACGGTCAAGCAGTTGTTGGTAAAGCGTACGGAGTTGGGGCGTGATTTGTTTGTTGAGAGCTGAGGGAGGGTCAGCGAGAATGCGAATGCGATAACTGGAAGGAGCATATAATTCCACCCAGTTTTTAGCACGTTCCAGACGGTTTGAGATGTATCTACGCTGTTGTTTGGTGATTGACGAGGAGATAATATCCTGGTGTTTGAGTTTCTCAATAACTGCTTCAAGCAAGCTATCTTGGGGAACGACTTGAACAAGAACTACCGCATGGAGAAATGGAATTTGGATTGGGGGAGTTGAGGGAGAAGGTTCTAGTTGTGAAAGCTCATAGGTACGACGTATGTCTTCTAGTTCAGCAGGATTTGCCCTAGACTCCTCCAGTTTGAAGTAAACGCGTTCAGCACGATCATATTGACCGACATAGGTTGGTACATACTCTAAACCAAGGGTTATCCGCCGCATAGGCTTGTTCTTCAAGTAGAGATAGCGAAGGCTTTCACCAGGAGCAACACTCTCCCAGACTCTAGGTGTAAAACCATGAAAATCAGAGCTCCCCATATCACCTTTGTCTTCACCTTTTACAATTAGTCCAACCCATTCATTGGCGAAAGGATAGGGGGGTTTGAAACGAAAGGCTTTTTCTGCCAATTCTTTTGCACTGTCGCGAGAGCCACCTGGAGTTGCGTGGTCCTTTCCAAAGGGCTCAAAACCAACGTCTAATACGCTCCAGAGGGCTGCCCATTCGACTCTCCAAGAGAGTTTCCCATTTACCAGGCTAGTTGTTCCTTCTTTGTTACAGCGAGCACATCGATAATTAGCAGTATAAGCATCCAAATCAACTGATAGAACAGAAGTTGTGCTGATTCGACGACAATACTCACATACCACAAGCACTGGAAACCAGTTAGAAGGATAGGGGTTTCGAACTCGGTACTTGTTAACAATTTTTCTGATAAGGTCACGGTGTTCGATTGCATAGCGGACAAGGTTTTGCATCTCTGGCCAAGTGTAAATCTCATGGGTGCTTACAATCTCATAGTCGCGAGAAAAAGCGTCAAGATATCCACCAAAGTCCTGCCAGTAACGTTCCACCCACCCAGATAGTTCCCCCTTTGGGTCTGGCACATCTATCAACCGAAAACCAGTGTACGCTTTCGCTTCCTTAGCATCAGAGAACTCAGCGAGCTGGGTGGGTTTACCCTTCCACTCGTCGGAAGTGTAGCGAACTATTAAGTGGCGAGCTTTGAAACCTCGCTCACGGAGCAAATGCATTATTGTATTCGGTGTAGTGATTTCTCCGCGAAGCCTTCCTACATGCTGAAGACCTGAAACCGAAAGACCGCAACTGCAGTTGATAGTTTTGGCACTGGCACCCCAATAATCGATAATCGCTTCTAAGAGTTCGTCAACCCAGTGTTGGTAGGTTTCAGCAGTCACAAATATCCACCTGACACTCAGAAGCTATCTAATTACAGCAATAAGAAACCATCGCCTATTCCCAAGAAGCAACGGCTCTGTTACTTAAGCTCTGCATACCGTTTTCGGATTAGGATTTCCAACTCTGACAAATTGTATCCAGTGGCTGCTGAAACAGCCACCCATTCTAAATCAAAGTTTTTTTCAATGAAGGGTATAATTTGGTTTGTAAGGCGCTCTCCGACAAGGTCCACCTTATTTAGCGCGATTATGAGGCGGCGTCGATCAATTCCCGTATCATCAAGTATACTAATCACCCTTTGCAGTTTCATGTGGAGGAGAACGATGTCATCAGCAGCATCTAATACAAGAACCACAATATCAGCTGCCCGCATATCATCCAAGTTCAATTGAAACGCGGAGATAAGAACTGGATCCAATCCTAAGGCAAAGCCGATAGTGTCCACGAAGAAAACCCCCAGATTGGAGGCTTGCGAAACTTTTGAAGCTAAAGTTGTAAAAGGACGTTCACTTACCTCTTTCTCGCCACCAGTGAGAGCATTGAACAAACTTGTTTTTCCAGCATTATAACATCCCACAAGGCAAACCATGGGAATTCCTAATTCCCGTCTAGCGCGCAAGCGGCTTCTATTTTCGCGGCGCAGTTTCGCCAATTCTCTTTTCACCTTAGTGATTCTCTTGTCCACTTGCTGGAGCTTAGAATGATAGGCGTATTCACCTCCACCTCGACTGTGCTCTCCCCGGCTGGGCTTTTCTCTTTTCAGCTGCTCCCCTACAGTCACCTTAATGAAAGGATAACTCTTCTGAAGGCTTGCCAGCTCTAATTGTAGTTTTGATACCCTATCACGCGCTTCCCTTTCAAAAATCCGTAAAACTACTTCGTATCTATCTATCACTTCGCAGCATAATATCTTCTGCAGTTTGTATTTCTGCATCGAAGTAAGCACATTATAAAATGCAACTACCTCAATCTCTTCTGAAGCCACTCGCTCAGCCATTTCCTCCACCCTTCCCTTTCCCATCAGATAAGCCGAGTGCCGATGAATTCGCGTCTGAATTATAGTATCCACTACCTCAAACCTAACAGCCTCTACTAGCTGCCGAAACTCAGCTAGTTCCGCGGGCCACTCAATATGATCATGGATTTTCGTTCGCAACATTGCGACAAATGCACGCGTAACCAATCACCACACACCACACGAACTCTACCATCTTCAAAAAACCTTCGTAAGGGATATTCTATAAATTGAGAAACCCTTAAAATATACCACTTGTTTTGTATATACCACACCACTGAGGAAGGTGTGCAGGACGACTCACAAAGAGTACCCGGGTAAAAGCATACTTGGCTTTACGAGGAAAGCCGCAATGAAAGCCAATATATTTTGATACCTCGAAATCCCCGCTGGAATGAAAATCTGTAGCCACACCATTCTCCCAGGCGAAGTGTGCTTCCTTTAGGGTGGGCGTCGCGGCGCTTTGGTCCTGTTACAAGTGTATTTTGTTGGTCTGTTCTGTTGTCTTTTTATCTCCCCTTTTAAGTAGGAAAGTTATAAATCCAGATTTACCTGCTAAGTATTATGTGAGCATAAGGGTAAGAGAAAGGAGATGATTACCTATGCCCGATTTCATCAAATATCATATTCAAAAGGGACGCCTTGTCAAAGTTCCTCATGCTCTTAGGTCAGAGTTTGGTAAGGGTGACTGCTACCTAATTGATACTGAATCCATCATTTATCTTTGGTGTGGACCCGAGGCAACACCTGATGAAAGGTTTGTTGGCGCCGTGACTTCGGTTTGGCGTGATCAGGCCCGTAGAGGAGCAGCCCGACTTGTAACTGTAGAACCAGGAGAAGAACCCGCTGAATTCCTAGAACTCTTCGAAGGCGAGATTGATATAACAGACCTAGACACCGAAGGCTTTCTCAAAGAAGTGATACTAGAGAAACGAGAATACAAGCTATGGAGAATCCATATTACAGGTGGAATCAATCTTTTCATCGAGGTGCCAAGGGAGCGGGAGAGCTTGACCTCAGATGACGTTTATCTTCTTGACACTTTTGATAAAATCTTTATCTGGCGAGGAACCACCTCCACTGGACGGGAGAAATTCCATGGAATGTTAGTGGCTAGACGCTATGATTTTGATAGGGCTGGTGCTCAGCAAATCATACTGATTGATGAAGGCGAAGAGACTAAAGAATTCCTTGAAGCTCTGGAAAGCTGATTATTTCACGAGTTGCTAGACTCTTTGTTGACCTTTCTCATGATTGTGTTAGTTAGGAATGGTCACTAGTTCCCCTTTCGTGTGTGAATGAATTCCTTTTCAGGTTTCCAGAAAGCTTTGGGGTTTCGTTGCCTCCCGTACCCTAGCCATTTATCGAGTTTGACCCAGAAACGATTGAGCCAGGGAAGGTATTTGATGAAGAACCGCGTCAACCCATGGGACCAGTGACGGTCCTTAGTAAAGGGGCATGAAATGACGCAGCGGCTGCAGTCGGCGCCATTTAAAGTCCAGTAATTGTAACAGGACTCAGCATTCACATACCACTTCAGAATTCCCGGGTTATTTGATTTTGAAGCTCCTGTCCAAGATGGGTCATCATCATAGCTAATTGAGAATGAAGGACAGGCTTTGGCACAACGCTTGCAAGTACGACAGAAGTCAAGTACACCGAAATCTATTGGAGAATCAGGTACTAGAGGGAGATTGGTGAGCACTTTGCAGAGGCGTACATTCGACCCCAAATCGGGGGTTATTAACAATCCATGTCGACCATACTGTCCAAGCCCCGCGTCTATTGCCATGGGAACACTTAGACCCACATTGTTTCCTGCTGGAATCGCATCAAAGCCCAGCCCTCTGATAAACTCTGCAACACAGGCCTGTGTGAACGCCATTCGTGAGTAACCATTCCCCGTGGCAAACCCTCCCGGAAAAGCAGGTGTAGTCTCAAGAGCTTCAAGATCCATTTCAATCGCCATAACCACAACCCTGTCGATGTGGTCTGGGATATCAATAGGAGTACCACTTCGGTTATGAGTGTACAACCAGTTGTGGTCAAGTTTACAGATACCAACCAAGGCTGCTCCGAAGGCTTTGGCTGCCTGTTTTACCTTTTGCGTGATTTCATAAGGATCATCCACTTGTATCTTGGTTTCCTTTGGCTGGGGAAGCTGTGCATCAAAGGACATATCAGAAGTAGCAGTGAGTTTCTCCCATGCAAAGGCCCCACGGAAACTATTGTATATTGTCCACGAGGCTGCAATCAATGCTTCATCAATCCTAGAATACCCATGTCTGTTAGCACTAAAGATAACATCAAGATGTGAACGAATGCCCACCCGATAGTTTTTGAAACTCGGGTCATTGAGAACCCGGGAGAAAACTGTGTTGCGTTCGTCGAATGGTCGGTATATTTGCGAATCAATCACGTAAGGTTTCTGTCTCCAGGTGTTCAAATCGAATGACGTTTCAGCACCTGTACATTTCTGTCGTTCAATCCTTCGACTGGTAATGATTGCACTCTGAGGACACGCAGCTACGCACTTCCCGCAGGCAGTACACAGGGTGTAATCAATAACTGGTTTCTGAGTCTCCTTAGACAACCCAATGACATCTCGCCCATCAGCCTGCGTCCCTACGGGACAAACACTCATGCATTCAGAATGGCATTGCTTAGGAACGCATAATGCATCTTTTATCTGAACGCGCCTTTGCCCGTATTCTTCAGACATTTACTGCCACCCTGGCTGGTTAAAATGTCACCAAGACCTACACTCCTGAAGAACCTTCGCATTTAACCATGTATAATTACCATTTACCCATCAGGTCCATTATGACCGCGACTCGCCGCGTAGCCTTAAAAAAGGTTTCAAGAGCTACACTCTCATTGGGGGCATGCGCACGGGAATCATGGTCGCCGACCCCGACTGAAACCATTGGGCAATAATCCTTGAAGAGATAGAGGGGTCCTGAGCCAGGGCTAGTGGGATGGATGAGAGGTTCATGGTCAAAGATCTGTTGTGTAGCTTGTTTTACGATTTCTACAAATCGATGGTTTACAGGTGTTTTTGCTGCAGGATATCCCTCGTGCCAAGCAATTTTGACATCAGTAAATCCGTGGGAATCGAGGTGTGCTCGTAATTTCTCCAAGATGTCCTCTGGTTTCTGTTCCTCAACTAGCCTGAAATCCACCTTGGCAGTAGCCTTCGCTGGGAGAACTGTCATAGAGCCGTCGCCTTGGTAGCCGCTGATAAGCCCACAAATATTGCAGGTGGGAGCATTATAGTAGGCTTCTTTTAATTCATCACCTGTCAGCCCTCGGACAAAACCCTCGATTCCGTAGTATTCGAGCTTTTGTTCCTCACGGAGATCAACCTTGTCAATAGCTTTCTTTTCAGCTTTAGTAAGAGGCTTGACATCATCATAGAAGCCCTCGATTTGGATTTGTTCTTCTTGATCCTTGAGCGAGTTGAGTGCCCACACCAGCTGATACGGGGCAGCGGGAAGGATACAAGCTGTACTGGAATGAGCATCGTGGGATAAGAGGTCCACTTCTAATTGTACGTATAGAATTCCCTTCAGCCCCAACCACGCCTCCTGTGTAGCATCTGGTGTTGTGCTACCAAATTCCCAAATGCCGCCATCCGCTTTCAGGAAATCAGTTTGCGTCTGCAAAAAGTCTGGGAGATGGGGACTACTGATTTCCTCTTCGCCTTCGATGAGAAAATTCACGTTAACTGGTAGCGGAGTATTAGTTTTCTGAAAAGCCCGCAACACCCAGATTCGTGACACGATGTCGCCTTTGTTATCGGCTACACCCCTACCATAAATACGTCCATCCCGCTCCTCTAAATCAAAAGGAGATGACTCCCATTCGTGGAGAGGCTCAGCAGGCTGCACATCGTAATGATCATAAAATAACAGAGTACGCTTTGCCCCCACATCACGTTGTGCAGTTAGAACCGGTGCTCCTTTTGTAGGGTTTAGGCGTGCTTCTACGCCAGAGCGCACAAGCATAGTCCTGACAAGTTGAGCAGCCTCAAAGAGCCCCTCATTCTGAGCGGCAATGGAGGGAATCTGAACAAGACGCTTGATATCCCTTACAATGTTGTCAGCATTCTCGTCAATATAGTCTAGCACATCTTTGATAGTCAAGGTGAGTCGCCCTCAAACACTTGGTACGCAGGTGCTTAATATTTCTAGTTGTACTTGCCTAGAGCTACCGAACGTATAGAAAACCGTATATTCACTTCATTTATTTATTGACAAGAAGAATAACCTATCATCACCTTCAGGTGAAATAGAATGACAAACGAAGAATTAAAGGAACTAATCCAGATCAAGGAATCGCTAAAAGCCCTTGAGAAGGCTATGGTAGCGCCACCGCCACCACCAGCCCCAGAAGGGCTTGTAGAGGAATTCAAAGATTTTCTTAAGCAGTACAAAGTTATGGGTCTGGCTGTTGCATTTATCATGGGTATCTACCTCGGTCAACTCATCTCAGCACTCGTCGCGGACCTTGTAATGCCCTTAGTCAACATTTTCTTACCACCCTGGCTGGACATATCATCGCTGCAGGCTGGACCTTTCTACATTGGCACTCTCTCGGTTGGGCCCTTCCTTGTTGGTCACTTCCTTAATGAACTAATCACCTTCATCATAATCGCCTTCGTTATCTTCCTCCTCATCAAACTCACAACCCGCTTCGGCATAGAGTAGACTCGGACAACAACTCTCGAAGCAGTCTCGGAGGAAATCGGGAGGCACCCCTCCCTCAAATAGGCTAAGGTAGTTGGTGTGCCATATAATTTCACATTGACCCAGCTGAACTAATATCTACGGGCTCTAGAAATAGCCCTAAACCGGGCGCATCATTGAGCAGCCACTAGACTTTTCTATTTTAACACCTGCTGTTCAACAACCACAGCAGACAGGAACATCACTACAAAGGGGCGAATAATTTGACAAAGGTTGGAATCAGATGCGAAGATAAACCCTACGAGCTACGAACACCAATACCACCCCAATTCGTCAAAGCCTTCTCCGAAAAACACGGCTTCGATTTCGTTGTTGAACACTCAGACCAGCGAGCATACACTGACGAGGAATATAAACAAGTAGGCGCTCAGATCAGCAAGTTACGTGGAAGCCCAGTAAAAATCATCTTTGGGCTCAAGGAAATACCCAGTGCAGAATTCGAAAAGGACAAGGTATACTTGTTCTTCGCGCACGTGATCAAAGGTCAGTCCTATAACATGGATATGCTACGGCAAATCCTGAAAATGGGTGCAACCCTCATTGACTATGAACGAATCGTGGAAGTCCCCTCAGAGAAAAGGTTGGTTTTCTTCGGTAATTGGGCGGGTTTTGCGGGTATGTCGGAAACACTGCGAGCGTTTGGTCAACGCCTCGAATATGAAGGCATCAAACCTAACCCGTTCAAGCTGAAACCCACCTATGAGTATGATGGTTTGGGCGCGCTAGAGGATGCCGTTCGACAGATGGGTAATCGCATCAAAGAAGAGGGGTTCGCGAAGGAACTAGCTCCCCTTGTGACTGGGTTTATTGGATACGGTAATACGAGTAAAGGAGCGCAAGCAATTTTCGACCTACTACCGCACAAGGAAGTCGAACCGAATCAACTGGCTGATTTAGAACCAAATCCGCACCTCCTCTACAAGGTTGTATTCCGTGAGGAAGACACGGTACGCCCCCGCAACCCAGATGCAACATTCGAATTACAGCACTACTACAAACATGGTAAGGAACTCTACGAATCCCAGTTTATGGAGTATGTGCCCTACATCACAGTCCTGATGAACTGTATTTACTGGACTGATAAATACCCAAAGATGATTACAAAGGCAGAACTCAGTGAGCATTGGGAAGAAACAGGCGGAAAGCCGCGCTTGAAAATCGTGGGAGATATAAGCTGCGACATAGAAGGAGCAATCGAATTCACGCTCGACTCAACAAAACCATACAAACCCTGCTTCGTCTATGACCCAACCAAAGGAAAAATAAAACTAGGCATAGAGGGTAAGGGAGTTGCTGTAATGGCAGTAGATAATCTTCCAACAGAACTACCTCGTGAGGCATCAACCTCCTTTAGTGAGTCGCTCCAACGGTTTGTCCCAGCAATAGTTAAGGCGGATTATACTGTACCTTTTAACAAGTTGAATCTACCACCGGAGGTCCTGAAGGCTACTATTGTTTACAGAGGCGAACTGACACCAGAATATGAGTATTTGAAACAGTACCTCAAATGAGAACTACATGAAAACGTGAATAGTAAGGAACTTGAATTTCGGAGATTGATTGTTATGAAGCATGTTTTATGTCTTGGAGCGGGTCTTGTAGCTAGACCTTACATTGATTATTTGTTGAAGAAGGGATTTCAGGTCACTGTTGCCAGCCGGACCGTCAGTAAGGCGGAACGGATGGTAAACGGGCACGCCAATGGTATCCCTGTTGCTTTCGACATCCAGCGGGAACCAGAGCGACTCAAGGAGCTTGTGAAACCTGCTGACTTGGTGACCTCGTTATTACCCTACACGCATCATGTTACTGTGGCAAACGAGTGCTTACGCCAAGGAAAGCACATGGCCACCACATCATATGTTTCTGATGGGATGCGGGCGTTGGATGCTAAGGCTAAGAAAGCAGGAATTACTTTGTTGAACGAGTGTGGTGTGGATCCAGGCCTTGATCATATGTCAGCTATGAAAATAATCCATGAAGTTCAGGCAGCTGGAGGAAAAGTCACGAGTTTCACTAGCTTCTGTGGTGGCTTACCTGCCCCAGATGCCAACAACAACCCGTTTGGTTACAAATTGTCTTGGAGCCCTAGAGGCGTCTTGCTTGCAGGTACTAATAGCGCCAAGTTCATCAGAGACGGAAAGGAGGTACTGATTCCTTCGGAGGAGCTCTTTAACAGTTGCCACGAAGAAGAGGTTCCTGGTCTAGGAAGGTTTGAAGGTTACCCGAATAGGGACTCGACACCCTATATCGAGATATATGGCGTGAAGCACGCAGAGACGATGATTCGGGGTACTTATCGGTATCCTGGTTGGTGTGCGACCGTATACGATTTTGGCAGGCTTGGACTTCTAGACCTTACGGAACAGGATTTCAAAGGTAAGACCTACGACGGCTTCGTGCGGGGGCTTGTGAAAGCAAAGTCTGGCACAGACACTAGAACTGCTGTTGCTAACTTCCTCAAGAGGGACAGAAGCCATAACGTCTTGGATCGGTACGAGTGGTTGGGACTGTTTGAGGATCGTCCTATCCCGCTTGAGAAAAGCACAGCGCTTGATGTAGTTTGTACTTTGTTTGAGGAGAAGCTTCAGTATACGCCAGGTGAACGGGATATGCTTGTTCTGCAACACAAGTTCGGAATCGAGTATGCTGGTGGTAGGAAGGAACGGATACGATCTACTTTGATTGACTACGGCATTCCGCATGGCGATACATCCATGAGCCGCACCGTCGCTTACCCTGTTGCGATTGCTACACGCCTCATACTTGAGGGCGAGATAAACCTAACTGGCGTACAAATCCCCATAATTCCCGAAATCTATGAACCAATCCTAGCTGAAGTAGCTGAGTTCGATATCCGCTTCAAAGAAGAGACATACTAGTTCACGACAACACGTTCAGTTGTTGCGACGGTAGACGGCTCCACTTCGTTCATCCTAGGACTGGGAAGCCTTTTGAGAGGGAACATAATATGAAGTGGCTATGGAGCGCAGAACTGCTGTAGCCCTAGCAATCATCGCTGCCTGTATCACCCTTGATGTAGCTTGGGCTTGGCTTAATTACATCATTCCAAGCTTATCCGGTCCTCTGGATATGGTAGCAATATTACCTGGTCCCATTTTGACCGATTGGCTGGTGATCATGTATGTGTTCCCACTTGCCTCGGTAGTACTCTATCTGCTGCTGAGTAGTGTCACTGCGCGTTGGTTGGTACTTCCGCTAAACAAAGTCTTTAACCCTGGAAAGGAGGTTTTCTTCTACGCACCAGTGACTCCTCGACCCCGTCCAGTGTATTCGATACTCCGCCGTGCGTTTTTTAATTTACTCTTGATGATGGCGTTAGCACTGACTATCACCCGATTCTTACCAACACAAGTCGCGTGGTTTCTACCAGCGAACCCAAACTTGGCTGATATTTTCAATGAGATGAATCAAGCCATCCTTTTGATGCCACTGTTCTTCCCGTTGTTGGCATTTATTCTGCCTGCCACATGGCTCATCGAGGACTCCAATATTGTATTCCACACCTATCCGTCATGTGGTCCACAGGAGCTGCGTGTAGGTGGACGAACGCTTCTTGACTATCTGAAAGGATTTGCCAGTATCTTCGTCCTCATTGATTACTTGCGGATGGTCTTCAACGTTCCAGGACTTATCACGTTTAGTACAATACCTAGTACTCTTGGCGGTCTTTGGCCATGGGTCCCCCCGTGGTTCTTCTTCCTCATCACCTTCATCAACCCATTCATCCTCTTGTACTTGCCATTGGTTGCCCTCCTCCTCTATCACCAGTTCTTCCATCGGATTCAACCTGGCTTCCAAGCAGCGATGAAACGGAGGGGTATAAAGCAGCTCCTTAGCGTGGGCGAGGTAGCGGAGTCAGATATGAAATAGTGAGGTAGTTGAGTGATGGAGTTTGGAGTTCAGGTTGAACCACAATTCGGGTTCAGTTTTGATGAAGTTATAAATATCGCAGATGCAGCCTTGGGCAGCGGGTTTTCAACAGTATGGTTTTCAGATCATTTCATGCTTGATACAGAGTCAACAGACCGTGTTCTGTTAGACCCTTGGTTACTCATGACCGCTCTAGTTATGATGAACAAGCAGGTTCGCGTTGGTAGCCTTGTTTTCTCTCAGAGCTACCGGAACCCAGCCTTGACAGCCAAGATGGCGGCTACTCTCGATGTCTTATCAGATGGAAGATTGGAGTTTGGGATTGGTGCCGGCTGGAAAGAGATGGAATACAAGGCCTATGGATTCGAGTTCCCTGATGTAATGACTCGGATTGATCAGCTCGCAGAAGCTATCCAGATTATTAGGGGAATTTGGGAGCACGAACGGTTCAGTTTCAAGGGAACCCATTACTCGGTAGAGGATGTGCTCTCCGTACCAAAACCCATACAACAGCCCATGAAGGTGTGGGTAGGCGCAGCGGCAGGCAAGAGGAAGATGCTTCGTCTAACTGCAAAATACGGGGATGGCATCAACTTAGCATGGGCATACTCGCCAGCCGATTGTGTTCCGAAGTTCCGTCGCCTTGACAAGTATTGTCAACGAGAGGGGCGGGATCCCTCCGAGATGATGAAATCGGTAGGGCTCTGGACCCGCTTCTTCGAGTCAGAGGAGGACATAGAGACCGCTATAAAGGAAAACGCTGCAAAACGAGGAGTGTCGGAGCAAGAGTACCGTGAACGGGTTTCCAGCTCGCTTTGGGGCACTGCTGAACAGATGCTAGAAAGAATCCAAGAATATGAAAGGATAGGCGTTACACATCTTATTCTAATGTTTCCTCCCAAGCAGGAGGGTGAGCAAATCAGGAGTATGGGCGAAGCGGTTCTTTCTAAGCTCTAGAACACATCTTTCCTATTCCTTGTTATCGTGGTGTTGGTTGTGCCGAAAAACAGGACAAAGCCGAGACTGGAGGCTGCCTTCGATTATGATGATGCATATGCGTGCACGGTTAGCCCGCTGAAAGGACGGGATATTCCCGAGATTAGCGGAGAGGAGAGTAGGCAATATGGGCAGTTCAAGATTGTACGCAGGGGGAGTAAGCCCACTAAAGAGGAGGTGGAGAGCGGTGGCGCCTTCGCGGGTGATTTCCACATTTTGGATATCCTTTGTTTTCTCCATGAAGGCGAATGGAAGGATGTGTTTTGGAAGACTATTGAGCGGGAGGAATTTTATTGGGAGCGAGGGAGGATTGAGAAGTCTCGAGGTAGCCCGCTTCAGCAGGTGATGTATGTTGATGTCGAAACCAACATCCTTTACATAGAAGATGAGCACGATGTACTCTACTGCTCCGAGAACCAGTTTAGGTGGGTCATGTACCAAGTAAAACCAGAGAAACGCCCCTATTATAGGCGAATAAGTAAGCTCCGAAAGTTTAAACTTCCAAACTGAGCCCCCCTTCTGATCGAGTGCACAAATATTTTAGAAGTTCAGGAAGGTCAAATAATTTGATGTCTCAAACAGCAATTGTGAAGGCGATTTACGACCGCTTCTGTAAACCTTTGTTGAAGCAATTAGAGGATCCTGTCGGTTCTCAGGAAAAATGCCTACGCAATGTCCTGAAGAGGGCAAAAGATACTGTTTACGGTAAGCAGCATGGCTTCGCTGACATCCGATCAATCGAAGAGTTCCAACGTGCTGTACCTATCAATAACTTCGAGTCGCTGCAACCTTATATTTCCCGGGCAATGGCGGGTGAGCAGAACATACTTTTCCCTGATAAGATTCTATGTTTTCTGATCACCTCGGGAACAACTGGTGACCCGAAGCTTTTCCCCTTTGGTGAACACCGTGTCCAAGACACAATTATCAATGTCCTTCGGTCTGGTGCCTTCTATGTCGTTCACCACGATCGCTGGGACACTTTGGAAGGGCGCAGGCTGGTTTTCCCTGCACCCTCTTCAATAGGTCAGAAAATCGGTGAATACGAAGTTGCCTTCATGTCGGGTGCGCTAGCTGTTGCCCCGCTGCCACCGCAATTGAAGATGTTACAGACATCAGAGAGACGGCGTGTACCACCCCTAGAAGTAGACAATATTCTAGACTGGGATGAGAAGTTCTATCTTTGTGCCCGGTACTCCGTCTCGGCAGATGTTCGTTCAGCAACAGGAATAACCTCAAACATCGTTTCGTTGCTTCGCAAGATTAGTACAGATTACCTCGACCGCTTGCTTGCAGACCCAGAAGTAGACTCGGTTACTAAAACAAAGCTCCGAGGAGCAGAATCAGATGGGGTAATTGACCTACAAAAGATTTGGCCTAACTTCCGAGTCCTCCTTCATGGAGGAGTCTCCATAACACCCTTCAGAAGAGCAATTAAAGATCTAATGGGTGAAATCGATCTCTGGGAGGGCTATGCAGCCACTGAAGGATGGCTAGCTACCCAGATTTATCTAGACAAGGGGATGATGCCCTATGTGGGCACGATGTTCTATGAATTCATCCCAGAGGATGACGAAGCAGCAACGCCAATTCCCCTAAGCGACGTTAAAGCTGGTAAGCCATATCGTGTGCTGGTTACAAACTCTGGTGGGTTCTATCGCTATGACATCGGGGATGTAATCGAGTTCACAGGCACAGAACCGCTGACACTGCGCGTGGTCGGCCGCAAAGCCAGTATAGTTAGCTTAGCTGGTGAACGCATGTCTGAGGAACTCATCCTAAGAGCACTAGAGCTGGTGTGCAGGGATTTTGGAATAGGCTTTGTGGATTTTGCGCTGTTACCTGAAGTCTCTGCTGAAGTAATTCGCTATCATCTGTTCATTGAATTCACACAACTACCTGATGATTTTGAGGATTTTACAGGTCAAGTCGATGAGCGCCTAGGTGCAATCAACATCATGTATGGGGCACAGCGCCAGGCCAACGTTATACATCGTCCGATTATCATACCTGTTCAACCGGGGGGCTTCGAAGCCATGCTGAAAGGACAAGAAAAGATTCTAGGGCAAACAAAGGTACCACGGCTCTTGACGCTAGAACTCAGTCGATTGATTCCTCGACTTTAGACTGCGACCTGT
Source organism: Candidatus Hermodarchaeota archaeon (assembly GCA_016840065.1). Classification (GTDB taxonomy): domain Archaea; phylum Asgardarchaeota; class Hermodarchaeia; order Hermodarchaeales; family Hermodarchaeaceae; genus YT-063. The sequence goes on from JAEOTB010000007.1 coordinate 15,202, forward strand.
CTGCCAGCTACGGTAGATTTCAATGGTATAGTGCTAAGCCTTTTAGCCAATACCTGTAAAGACTGGTGCGTATGTTGTCTAGCAAGCAGTTAGTACAGGTTGTTTTCGACCGATATTGCAAACCAAGGCTGAAAGACCTAGAGGATCCCTTTGGAACCCAAGAGAAGGTTCTACGCAAGATTTTGAGGCGTGCAAAGGATACGGTTTTTGGTAAACAACATTGCTTTTCAGATATCAAATCAGTCGAAGACTTCAAGCGCTTAGTGCCCGTAACAACCTATGATTATATGCAGCCCTATGTTGCCCGAGTAATACAGGGTGAGGAAAACATCCTTTTTCCTGAAAAGACGATGTGCATGTTGGTTACAAGCGGAACCACAGGTAGTCCCAAGCTATACCCATTCAGCGAGTATCGAGTAAGAGAGATTATCTTTAGTGTATTTGAGGCGACAGCCTTCTATGTGGTTTTTTCCGGTAATTATGATGTAATGGAAGGCAAACGCCTTTCGTTTCCAGCCCCACCGTCGTTAGGTGAAAAAATCGGGGAATACGATGTTGCTTTCTATTCTGGAGCGCTTACAGTAGCCCCTATACCACCAGAACTACAGAAGTTAATCGAAGGAAGAGCGGATCGACGTGTCCCACCAAGAGACATTGACAAGATTCTTGATTGGGACAAGAAATTCTATCTCACAGCTCGCTATGCAGTTGCAGCTGACGTCCGTTCAACCGCAGGTGTTACTTCAAATACTGTGTCGCTGCTTCGCAAGATAAGTACACAATACCTCGATCGCCTCCTTGCTGATCCAGAGCTCGACAAAGAGACTAAATCTAGACTTCGAGATGTGTCTCCAGATGGTGTGATAAATCTACAAGAACTTTGGCCAAAGTTCAGTGTTGTCACCTCGTCAGGTGTGTCTCTCACGCCGTATAAACGCATTATACGGAAACTTGTTGGTGATGCTGATATTCGAGAACACTATGTTGCGACTGAGGGAGAATTGGGTGGCCAAGTTTTCATGGATAAGGGCATGATTCCTAATGTTTCACGAATATTTTTCGAGTTCATCGCCGATGACGAGGAAGACGCCGTGCCAATCCCGTTAAGCGATGTGAAGCTGCGAACACACTATCGGGTGCTCATTACGACCCTTGGTGGATTTTATCGGTATGATATAGGCGATCTTGTGGAGTTTACTGACACTCAGACTCCTGTATTTACGGTTATAAGTAGGAAGAAGAGCATTGTCAGCTTGGCAGGAGAACGTTTGAGTGAGGAAATCATACTCCGAGTTCTTGAACGAGCCTGTGAACAGCATGGAATCGGATTCATCGATTTCGCGCTGTTACCAGAGATTTCGGAGGATGTGATTCGTTATCACCTCTTCATCGAGTTCACCAAGCTACCTGAGGACCTCGAGGAATTCACGAGCATAGTTGATAAACGTCTAGGGGCAGCAAACATTCACTACGCAGCGCAACGCCAAGCAAATGTGTTGCATTTACCTGTCATCATTCCAGTCCAGCCTGGAGGCTTTGAAGCTTTGCTCCAGAAAATGGACAAGGTGATTGGGCAGACGAAGGTGCCACGCCGCTTGACCCCTGAACTCAGCCGTCTGATTCCCATTCTGAAATAAGGATGCTCCACTGCAACATAATCCCTAGCTCGAGTGATTAGAAGAAATTTCTTAATGCGGGTGTGATAAACACTTTTAGCCGTTCATGGAGAGAAAGAGCTATGCTTTCTAGGGAGTCCATGGTGAAAACATTCTATGAGAAGTTCTGCCGCCCGACACTAAAGCGGCTGGAAGACCCCATGGCTGCGCAAGAAGCCTGTTTGCGGAAGATTCTGAAGCGTTGTAAGGGAACTCTCTTTGGGAAGCAACACGGGTTCGGCGACATCCGTTCCATCGAAGAGTTCCAGAACAAAGTGCCAATCTTAACCTATGAGAGTATGCAGCCATATATTAGCAAGATTGCCAATGGTGAGCAAAATATTCTCTATCCCGATGAGACGCTGGTTTTTATGTTGAGTGCGGGAACCACGGGGACGCCCAAGTACTTCCCGTTTGGTGCAAAGCGGTACGAAGAGCTTGTACTAGACGGATTAATTGGGAGTGTGTTCTTCATCGTACACACTGGGCATTACGATGTGATGGACGGCGCAATCCTATCGATGAGAGCTCCACCAAGATTGGGTCAGAAATTTGGTATTTATGATGTATCCTTCTTTTCGGGTGCGATTACCAATGTTCCTCCACCACACCGATTGAAAGCGCTACAGCGATTCCAAACTGGCAGTAGCCTGCGAAGTGTGCCACCTCGGGAGGTAGACCTTGTCCGGGACTACGACACAAAATACTATCTAACCGCGCGATATTCCGTTGCAGCTGATGTCCGAGCAGCTAGCGGCGTGACCTCAAAATTGGTATTCCAATTAATCAAGACGAGTACAGAATATCTCGACCGCTTCCTAGCAGACCCCGAGTTAGATGCGAAGACTAAGACTAAGCTCAGAAAAGCCTGCTCAGACGGTGTTATTGACCTAAAGAGTGTTTGGCCAAATTTTCGAGTTGTTCTCTCAGGAGGGACATCAGCTACACCTTATCAGCGGATGATTCATGACCTCCTAGGAGATTGTTGCATTTGGGAGACATTCGGAGCGACCGAGGTTTCGGTAGGCTACCAGATTTTTCCTGATCAAGGTATTGTTCTTTCGGTGGACAGGTGCTTCTTCGAGTTTATCCCCGATGACGAAGAGGATTCAGCTGCGGTCCCACTAAGTGATGTGAAGACAAATACTCCCTACCGAATTATCGTGACGTCAAACGGCGGGTTTTACAGATATGATCTTGGAGACTTGGTGACATTTGTGGATTTAGAACCGCCTGTCTTTGGTGAAATCAGCCGAAAGAAGGCATTGGTCAACCTTGGTGGAGAGCGCCTGAGTGAGGAGGTCTTCCTCAGGGTTATTGAACGGTCCTGTGAGCAGTTCGGGATTGACTTTGTGGAATTCGCACTCTTACCTGAATTTAAGGGGAAAACTGCCTGCTATCACCTTTACATCGAATTTATGCCAAACCTATCCGACCTAGAAGGATTTACAGGTGATTTAGACCGTAGACTTCGAACTGCAAGCTTCTTCTACGATTTGAAACGAAAGCAGGGTGTTTTTACCCCTCCTGTAATCATTCCCGTAAGGCTAGGCGGTTTTGATTTTGTACTTCAGAAACTGGGTAAAGATTCAGCCTCGGGTAAAATGCCTCGTCTTCTTACGCCAGAACTCAGCCGCATGATTCCCACACTCCCCCAGTCATCCTAACCCCGTCGAAAAGTACTTCTGCCCTGGCATTGCAGTCTATTATGTGATATCTCTAAAGGCGCTTGTAAAACCAGTCTATGACAGGCTATGCACGCCTGTTTTAAAGCGTCTAGAGGATGTTGCAGCTGCACAGGAGGAGCGATTGCGAAGGGTAGTGAAGCGCTGCAAGAACACCCTGTACGGTAAAAAGTACCGATTCTCCGATATCAAATCAATCAAGGACTTCCAGCAAAACGTTCCATTCAGTAATTTTGAACGCATGCAGCCCTACATTCTTCGCTGCACCAGAGGCGAGCAGAATATCCTCTTCCCCGATAAGATTCTGATGTTTATAGCTACGTCCGGGACGAGCGGCACAGCGAAGTACTATCCGCTGGGAGAACAACGAGTGAAAGAAATCCTTCTCGAATTCAGTCAACTTGGCCTCTTCTTTGTAGCCCATACAGGGCACTATGATATCATGGATGGTGCGTCGTTGGTTGTGAGGGCTGCACCACGCTTGAAACAGATGATTGGTGAATACGAGGTGGCCCACTTAGGCGGAGCCTTCTCAAGTTTTCCGCTTCCAGGACGGTTGCAGGCACTTGGTAACTTTCGGATAGCTGCAGGGGATAGGTTAATCCCGCCTCAAGAAGTCGTAGAGCTACGGGACTGGGAGAGGAAGGCGTATCTTACGGCTAGGCATGCTGTGGCGGCAGATATCCGTATGATCGGGGGTGTAACGTCCAAGTCGGTTGGACAACTAATCACCACCCGCAATGACTACTTGGACCGCCTGCTTTCAGACCCAGAACTTGATGAAAAGACCAAGGCCAAGCTTCGAAGAGTGTCTTCTGAAGGTAGAATAGACTTACAGGAACTCTGGCCTAATATCCGCGCGGTGTTTACGGGAGGTGTATCGATAACGCCTTTTCGTCGGATTTTACGCGACCTTCTTGGAGATGTGACAATCTGGGAGTCCTATTGGGCAAACGAAGCAACAATGGGTTCTCAAATCTTCCCAGATAAGGGTCTTATTCCTGAGATTAGCCATACTTTTTTCGAGTTCATCCCATACGACGACGCAGAGGCAGAGCCAATCCTGCTATGTGACGTGAAACGCGACACACAATACCGTGTTTTAGTTACCAATACTGCCGGGTTTTATCGATTTGAACTCGGAGATATAGTGACCTTCTCTGCCTTGGACCCACCAGTCTTTGGGGAAATCAGTCGAGGAAGCGCACTCATAGACATTGTTCAGGAAAGGATGAGTGAGTCGCTGTTTCTCCGAGTACTTGACCGGGCTTGTGAGCAGTTCAGAACCAGCTTTGTGGATTTTGCTATTCTTCCTGAAATGACCACCGACGTTGTTCGTCATGTTCTTTTCATCGAATTCACCACCCCTCCAGATGATTTGGAGAAGTTCACGGATGCCGTCGACCTGCGCCTTAAGCGAGCTAGTTTTGCCTATTATACAAAACGGAAGCAGAGAGCCTTACACCGCCCAGCTATTATCCCTGTACAACAAGGCGGGTTCAATGCCCTGATACGAAAACTTGGTAGAGATTCAGTGCAGGGTAAGGTTACACGTCTCCTAACCCCTGAAACCAGCCGATTGATACCTAAATTAAAACCATCGAGGAAAGGGTTAAAGATTTAATTACTACAAGACTCGATTTTAGGACATGAGTTTTCGGGAAGCGGCTTTCAGACTTGTCCATAAACAGTTATGTCAGCCCTTCCTAGAGAAGCTGAAGGACCCAGGGGCAGCGCAGGAGGCGTGTCTAAGGAAGATTCTACACCGCTGCAGAAATACACTCTACGGCAAAGACTACGGATTCGCTGACATCACATCCATCGAGGAGTTCCAGCAAAGGGTTCCCATCACTACCATTGATTCTATGCAGCCGTATATTGCCCGGTGTGCGAAAGGCGAGCAGAACATTCTCTTCCCTGATAAGATTCTTTGTTTCATAAGGAGCTCTGGAACCACTGGTGACCCCAAGTACTTCCCTCTAGGTGAATATCGTGTTGGTGAGTACGCACGAGAGAGAGCTAGAGGGGGTCTCTTCTATATTATACATGGTGAGCATTACGATTTACTGGACGGCGCAAGTATATTCATACATTCTCCCCCAAAAACGGAAGAGAAGTGTGGCGTGTACGATGTTGGTGTTGCTTCTGGCGCTTTTTATGCGGCGTATTCATCGATGACACAGAATCAATGGTTTCTACGGGAGATGGGGAACTCGACAATCCCGACTCCCGAGGTGAATGCGATTCATGATTGGGAGAAAAAAGTTTACCTCACTGCGCGTCTTGCCGTTGCTGCAGATGTCCGAATGGCCGCTGGAGTAACTGCCGAGGTTGTTTCACTTTTACGAAAAATCAACACAGAGTTCTATGACCAGCTGCTCGCTGATCCTGAGCTGGATCCTCAGACGAAAGCTAAGCTGCGATGCGTATCCAAGAACCGGGTTATTAATCTCCAAGAGCTCTGGCCAAATTTCACAATCTTTTGTGCTAGTAGTGTCTCCGTTACACCATTCAGACGAATCATTCAAAATCTCCTTGGAGATGTGGAAATCTGGGACACCTATAATGCTGCAGAGGGGACTGGAGGTCTCCAGATTTATCCAGATGGTGGCATAGTCCCAATAGTCGACCACACCTTCTTCGAGTTCAAACCCACTAACGTGGAGGATGCGAAGCCGATTCCAATTAGCGATGTGCAGATTAATACTCCATACCAGATTCTCATGACAAACCATGGAGGCTTCTATCGGTACAAGTTAGGAGACGTGGTCACCTTTGCCTCCTTGAACCCACCAGAATTCGGAGAAATCACCCGAATGAAGGCGGTACTAAATCTTGTTGGCGAGCGGCTACGAGAGGAGCTGCTGCTCCGCGCTCTAGATTATGCTTGTCAGCAGCAGGGGACCAGTTTTGTTGAGTGCGCATTGTTACCTGAGGTCACCACTGATTTCACACGTTACCAGCTCTTCGTCGAGTTCACCCACGTCCCCAGCGACCTTCAGGAATTCGCAGGCGATGTCGATTCACATCTTAGAAAGGTAAGCATCCGCTTCGATTATTCGAGGAAGAGCAATACACTATCACCCATTCTAATTATACCTGTTAGACCTGGAGGCTTTGATACCCTTCTGTTGGAAATGGGTAAGAGTCCTGGAACGAGTAAGGTTCCCCGACTACTCACGCCTGAACTCAGCCGGCTAATTCCTCTGCTAAAATAAGGCGTAATGGACGTTCCATCCTGCAACGGGTGCTAATCCACTAGGAGAGCTCTTTGTTCTTACGAAAGTACACATTTATCTTTGACACTACTCTAGAAAAGGTATATGAGCCTAAGAGATGCAGCGGTTAGACTGTCCTATGAGAGGTTGTGCCGACCATATCTGAAGAGGCTGAAGACTCCGACAGCGACACAGGAACGCTATCTACGGAAGGTACTGAAACGGTGTAAGGACACCGTCTATGGTAAGGAGTACGGCTTTGCCGACATTAAATCAGTCGAGGAGTTCCAGCGTACGGTCCCCGTCACCACCTACGCAAGTATGGAGCCTTACATCGCCCGGTGCATGAAAGGCGAGCAGAACGTTCTCTTTCCCGACAAGATTGTATATTTTATGACAACCTCCGGTACTACGGGCGCTCAGAAATACTATCCTTTAAGCGAGCAACGCGTGAGAGTGTACGCGCATGACGCCGCAAGGAGGACACTCTTCTTCATCGTACATGGTAATCATTTCGATATGATGGATGGCGCGATAATAATGCTTCATGCTCCTCTATCCACAGGAGAGAAAATCGGCCCCTATGATGTGGCTCAAGCTTCAGGTGCATTTACCGCAGCGATGGCTGCACACCTACCAGGCTTAGATTATGGAGTGGGAGAGAATTACCTTGTCATTCCGCCTTTTGAAGTGAACGCGATGACCGACTGGGACAAGAAAATCTATCTTACTGCGCGCTACGCTGTTGCCGCGGACGTCCGGATGACTGCGGGGTTAACATCCGTTATGGTGTCGCTTCTCCGAAAAATCAGCACTGAGTTTCATGACCAGCTGCTCGCGGACCCAGCACTGGATGCTGAGACGAAGACCAAACTTCGGCGCGTCTCCACAGATGGCATCATCAATCTCCAAGAATTGTGGCCCAACTTCACCCTGTTTGGTGGTGGTGGGACATCCATTACGCCCTTCCGGCGGGTTATCCGTGACCTCCTTGGAGACGTGGAAATCTGGGACGGCTACGGAGCCACTGAGGCAACAATGGGGGCTCAAATCTATCCAGACAAAGGTATAGTCTTAACCGTCGATAAGACCTTCTTCGAATTCCAGCCCCTTGAGGAGGGAGCAATTCCTCTACCGCTGAGCGATGTGAAGACTAATACTCCCTACCAAGTTCTCATTACGAACGATACGGGGTTCTTCCGATACCTGATAGGAGACATCGTCACCTTTGTTGCATTGAATCCTCCCGAGTTGGGAGAAATCACTCGCATGAAAACCCTGGTTAATATTGTGGGTGAGCGAATGCGGGAGGAGATGCTCCTTCGCGCGCTAGAGCATGCATGTGAACGGCAGGGTACAAGTTTTCTTGATTTCGCGTTGTTGTCAGAGACCACTACAGACGTCACGCGTTACCAGCTCTTCGTCGAGTTCACCCACGTCCCCAGCGACCTTCAGGAATTCGCAGGCGATGTCGATTCTCATCTCCAGAGCTTAGGTTTTTATTATGAGTTCTTTCGGAAAAGTGGTGCTTTGGGGATACCCCTCATAATCCCAGTTCAACCCAGGGGGTTTGAGGTGTTGCTACGAACGATGGGCAAAGATCTTGAATCTGGTAAGGTTCCCCGACTATTAACCCCTGAACTCAGCCGCATGTTACCTCGCCTCTAGCGTGACCTTAGGGGCTAATTCTTATGTGAAGCACGGGTAATTATTGTGCTGTAGTGAATCCTCCATGCTGTCAAGTAAAGCCTTAGTGAAGCTGTTCTATGATCAGAAATGCCGACCTGCTTTGAAGCGGTTAGAGAACCCTGCAGCTGCTCAAGAGAAGTGTTTGAGGAGGATACTGAAACACAATAAGGGAACGGTGTATGGCAAGGAACACGGGTTTGCAGAAATAAAATCTATCGAAGAATTTCAGCGGATAATTCCGCTCACATCCTATCAGAGTATGGAGCCCTACATTGACCGGTGCAAACAGGGAGAGCAAAACGTCCTCTTTCCAGGTGACATCCTCTACTTTCTAGCTACTGCTGGAACGACGGGCACGTCGAAAGTTTTCCCATTAGGATGGAAGCGGGTCGAGGAGATTATTCTTGAAGGGGCGCTGATGGGCACCTTCTTTCTTGTCCACACTGGATGCTATGAGGTAATGGATGGCTTAATGTTAACCATAGCTGCTCCTCCAAGCACTGGTGAGAAGTTTGGCGATTACGACGTAGCATATCTTTCGGGAGCGATGTCTAACCTATCTCTTCCCTCTGAGCTAGGGAAATACCAACGCTCCCTTGCAGGGCTAGGCCGCTATCGGGTTCCCCCTAGTGAAGTTGACAGGATTACCGACTGGGGGGAAAAGTTCTATCAGACTGCCCGATATGCTGTTGCTGCTGATATCCGATATGCATCAGGTGTCACCGCAAATATGGTTGCGCTTCTGCTCAAAATCCACTCTGAATACTATGAGCGCTTACTCGCTGATTCAGAACTGGACAACGAAACTAAAACCAAGCTTAGACGCGTTTCTAAGGACGGTATCATTGACTTGCGGAAGCTTTGGCCCAATTTCTGTGTATTCGGATCTGGTGGAATGTCTGTCACACAGCACCGACGAATAATACATGACCTTCTGGGGGACTGCTACATCTGGGAGTCATACTCAACAACCGAGGCCTCCATAGGGATCCAAATCTATCCCGACAAGGGCATAATCCCGGTCGTCGACTTTACCTTTCTGGAATTCATACCAGAAGGAGAGAAAACTGGTGAACCGATACCCCTGTGTGATGTGAAGCGACACACCCCTTACAGAATAATCGTGACAAATAATGCTGGATTCTACAGGTTCGATATAGGCGATATGGTGACCTTTAGTGAATTAGACCCACCAGTTTTTGGGGAAATCAGTAGAAGAACCTCCTTAGTGAATATTGTGGGAGAACGAGTTAGTGAGGAGATGCTTCTCCGTGCGCTGGAGCAGGCTTGTGAACAGCAGGGAATTGCTTTTGTGCATTTCTCATTGTTACCAGAAGTCACGAAGGAGATTACTCGCTATTATATCTTCGTCGAGTTCACACATCCCCCGGAGGATATTGACGAGTTCGTTGGCATTGTTGACACCTACCTGAGAAGTATTGGCTTGTATTACGACTCCCAACGTCAAAATGGCGTACTGTCACCACCAGTCATTATCCCTGTGAAACCAGGTGGCTTCGATCTTGTACTCCAGCAATTAGAGAAGGTTCCAGGGCAAGCCAAGGTTCCTCGACTCATATCACTTGAGCTTAGTAAGCTAATTCCCAGACTAAAAACCGCCAAATGAAAACCTTCAACAGCCCTTCTTAACTAAATAAAGAGCAGGGCCACCCAATTTCTTTCCAAGAATCCATCTCGGGATTGTGCAGGAAACGAAATTGTATTAAGGACTTCTTTGCACAAGGCGGCAACTTTAAATCATTATTGATAATTGTGCCTACCCCTTCAATCTCTTATCTAGGTGTTCATTTAATGCCGAAAGCCAAACCAAAAGCCAAACCGAAACCCAAACCAAAACGACGAGTCAAACAACGATTAGCAATACGATGCAAAAACGTGGTAAAGAACTATGAAGACGCCGATGTTATTGTTGAAGTCCTCAAAGGTTTGGACTTCGAGGTAAGGACTGGAGAATTGGTCGCTATTGTGGGTGCTAGTGGTAGTGGTAAAACCACTCTCATCAATCTCCTAGCTTGCTTGGACCAGCCAACTTCTGGTGAAATACAGATAGATGACAAAGTTCTGGGCGGACTCAGCGACGATGAACTCTCTATGATTCGTCGACATAAAATCGGGATAGTATTCCAAGGATTCTATCTCCTAGATATCCTCGATGCAAGGGAGAACGTTGAAGTCCCAATGATTTTCGACGAAAGGCCCAAGGATGAGAGAACCAAGCGCGCGCTTGAACTTCTAGATTTAGTTGGGATGAGGGATTCCGCGGAGCAGTATCCAAACGAGATGTCGGGTGGTCAGATGCAGCGTGTTGCAGTTGCACGCGCACTTGCGAATAGTCCAGTGATTCTTCTTGCAGACGAGCCGACTGGAAATCTAGACACTCAAACCGGAACTGAGATTATTCAGCTCTTCCAGGATTTAGCCCACAAATACAACATGGCACTAGTTGTAGCGACTCACGACCCTGACGCGGCAAGTGCTGCAGACCGTGTAGTGGTGCTACGCCATGGAAAGCTCCATTCAGAAACCAGCAAGTATCAAGAGTAGGTGCAGAGATATTGAGTGATAAGTCCTCGTCGAGACCACCACTGGTTGGTGAAAAGGGGAGTGGATTGTATGTTGTTAGCTATGTTGGTGGCAGTCTACGCAAGCACAAAATGCGATCACTAAGTCTCTTACTAGGTGTTGTTATCGGAGTTGCCCTAGTGGCTAGTGTTTTTGTGTGGACTGACACTGGTACAAGAGTTGCTATTGATGATTACTTTGAAGACAACATCTTCCAGTTCGCTGTGACTCCTCAAGGGGGTACAAACCCACCAGATATTAGTTCTATCCAGACATGGGCGACAAATCAGTACCTAACGGAGTCTTCATTCATCGTACATCGCACTTACGGATTCTTTGGTATTGAAGACATGAACAATAGTGCGCCGTACATGCCACCCGCCGCTCCTTACCCGTACACCTACGGCATCAAAGATGCTGAAGTACTATTAGTGACACAGACTTTTCTTGATGTAATAGCTAGAAAATTTAACGTGTCCTCAGGCTCTTTTTCAGTACAACCTGATCAATGTCTGGTCAGCGAAAGAGTTGTCGATGATATCTATGACATTCTTAACTATACGATTTCCGTCGGAGATACCATTGACTTTGCCCTTGCTCAAGATTACAGCTTCAGCCCTTACCCTGCCACATTAGGTGGCATCAATCGATTGAACCTAACGGGAATAGAGGTTGCAGGCATATATAGCATCACACCAGCCGACGATGTTCTCTACAGTGCCTTCTCCGGGACTCGTCGAAGAAACTATCCCAGTTCTGGCGAGGAACAGATATTTGGCTGGAATGACGGAGTTATCATGCACCGTGATCAACCAGGAGTTAATCTAGTAACAATTTCCGATGAAGTGCACCAGTCAACGCTACTTATCCGGGTTAACCCTACAGTAGCTCTCAGCTTTGGGATTGAGAATGTACCTCAACTTCTTAGCAACTACAAACTCCGACTCGGAGTAGACTTTCTAGGCGGAGTATCTGTTGTTGGAGAACGCCAAATCTTGTATCTGTCACAATACATACAAGCCTACCAGTCAAGACGCACCATGGGTGTCCTAGTAGCGCCTGTGATAGTTCTCTCAGTATTCTTAACCACCTTTGCAACCAACATCTTTCTCAGCGGCCGACGAGCTGAAGTAGCAATTCTCCGAGCCCGAGGAGCTAGCTTTCGCCAGCTCTATGCCGCCTTTATATTGGAATTTATAGTCATTGGAATCATCGGGTTAGTTATAGGTTCAATACTCAGTCTA
>JAEOTB010000008.1 GCA_016840065.1 Candidatus Hermodarchaeota archaeon
AATCTACCTACAAGAATTAATGTTGAGCAAGGATTTAAGGAAAGAATTGGAAGTTATCCTAGGTAGTTTGTGGAAGTACCCGAGGTTTTGACCTGATGAGCAGAGCAAGACGCCTTGTAGCAATTGCACGAGATGCCACTAACCAGCTGCTTACCTTTCTTGATATCGGGGACCTGAGACGTGCCGCTAAAGCAGCTATTAAAGCAGCAGAGGCGTATGTCACTCTAACGAAGGGTCTGCCAGCTACTAGCAGGATGAAGCGCATGGCAACAACAAGGGCTGAGTTGCTGGTGGGAGCGGCGAAGGTGTTGAAGCTGGGGCGCCGCCTGCCAACAGACCTAGAGTATGCGATTCGGGATTTTGAATGGAAACCTGCAGCAGCACCCCATATGCACCCACCCGCTGACGATCCAGCTGCCGCTAGGTGGCTAGAGCTGCGTAGGGTTGCCACTCAAGCTTACCAGGATTTCCTAAAGACCCACCCAGACAGGCAACGCCTCACTGACCTGGCCCATGCCTTCAGAGGACAAGACGCGAGTATGTGGCAAGTAGAGTTTCTGGAGGCATCTTCTCTATACTACTATGTAAGAGACCGCACCACATATGTCACCGGGACTGGTCGCCAGTCCTCCCGTGAAACCTTATATGTTGGTGGTGGTCAATGCCTTGAGCAGGCACGACTGCTTGTTGATTTGTTAAGGTCTTTAAACCTCAAGGCGCATCTCTTGGCCTCGGAGCTACTTCGTCATGCCATTGTGGGCATCGAACTGAAAGCGTTTCCTGAGAGTTTCCAGTCAGCGATGGTCCGCCTGCAGGGGCAGTATCTGCTGTTGGTTGATACTACCTGCCAGAATTGCGCCTTCGGTGAGCTACCCGATGAGGTCATCCATGCCAAGGGCTCCTTTGAGGTCTGGCAAGTAAACGAATAGCCCTTTAATGGGACCTATTCGAACTTGGTGTTGAGTTCCTGAAGGGGTCTGCTCCTGTGTCCTATTGTCTCGAATTTATCAGCTATTTGAGTGAGAGGAATAGTGAGATTACAGCGAGGATGCTTGAGGGGAGAAACAGTATATCGCCAATGATTGAGATGGGAAACACCAATACTCCAATGATTTCGATGATAACGAAGCAATAGAAAGCCCCTGAGATGATGAACAGAATCCCAGCAGCCAATGTTATACCCATTACACTTGTGTCTTCACGAACCAAAATCATGTTTACGCCCCAAAGAATCATCAGGACCCCATTGAGTACCAGCCTACCAATGAACATGAAGAACCCGAGATCCAATAGAATCCCAGCCAGGCCTATGAGGTCGATGGTTGCAGCTATGGGGTAGAACCAGATGAAGACTAAGGTGAGTATGAAAGTGACAAAACCCATGGAGTTATTGTAGTACTTCTTGTACCCAAAGAAAACAAAGGAAGCTAGTAGTAGTCCAATGGTGTAGATCCACAAGAAGAGGAGGTCAAACGTCGATGGGAAAAACATGGTCGCATAACCAAGCATATCCCAGATGGTGCCTACCATCGCTAGTAGGAGCCCAATTGTGCCTATGAGAAAGAATGGTTTTGATGCCATAGACCTATATTATTTTCATTTTATTTTTTAAATGTCTAGGATTTTATAAACGTGAATCTTCAAGGAAGAAGTTCTTCTAGGATTGTAAGAAAAATAGAGGGAGGGAGGATGTCCTTTGCACCCTCCAAGGGGAGTTGCCTTATTGTATTTCAGGTGTTATCGCTTGACCCTGGATTTTCCTCGGGTAGGCCAAATGGCTGCGATGAAAACAACGAAACACATGATGATTACTAGGAATATGAAGATGATGGTCCGGCAATAGAAATCAGTGCAGAAGAGGAAAGGCCAGTAGTGGGGTCCGCCGCCACCTGTAGTGCCCATTGGTATTGTGAAGTAGTCAGAATCAGCGCTTACCACTGAGGCGACATCGGTATCATTGAATGTAACATCGACATGGTACCTGCCTGGCGGAAGGATGCTGACATCAATATTGAAAGCGTTCCAGAAGGAATTATTCCAGGCTAGATCACCTGTGAAACCGACGACTGCTAACCCTGCATAAGCCGTGTCGTTATAGTAGAGGGTCCAAGTGTGAACAATGGCATCAGAGGAGGTTAAAATTCCATGATTTGTGCACGTAGCGTTTACACCTGTTATGTCTATAGTTTGAGTAGCAGCTTCATACTCAACCAATGGTTTGGTAATCGAGATGGTAGCTTGCGCAGAGGCTCGAGGAACCATCGCAAAGACTAGAAGAAAAGTAGCGAGAAGTAGTACTGTTGCTTTCTTTTTCATGAGTTAAAATCCCCGGAAATTAGTCCGAAGTTAGTTCTTTATCTTAAGAAAAAGTTCTATTAAAGTGTAGCAGATACTTCATTAAGAGTAAGCCTTTAAAGGAAAAAAGATGTCTTAAAGAATAACCGCACCACTGCGGACAACACAAGTTTCCTAAAGGAAGCAATTCGTTATGGCAAAATCTTCTAAACAATGGATCGCTGAAATCCTCATCCTCATCGGTGCCATTATGGCACTCATTTGGGCCATTGTACTAATAATTCCAGGATTCCCGCTGCCAGGGTTCTGGTATATTGGTGAATACCTGACTTTTCCCATGTGTGAACTTGTCTACGGTGGTATCGTCATCATCCTAGCGATACTTACATTGATTTCTGCCGGGTTCATAAATGTACCAAAGATAATGAAGGGCAACTGGGTCTGGCTTCTGCTCTGCGGCTTCCTCATGGCAGCCATAGGAGGCCAATGGGGCGCGTGGCTAGTCATCGCAGGGGCACTTATCCTAATCTTTGTTGATTGAATCGTCCTTGAGGAGAGGCGAATCCACACCCTCTCCCTTCCCTTCTTTTTTCCAACCTTTCTTTACTTAAATGAAGATAACAATATAAGCACGAATTTAGGTTAACATACTCGCTCACAACAAGGTGATTTTTTGTGCCTGAAAAACAACAACTAGAATGTCCGCTATGTCATGGAACAACATTCAAACGCGAACAAGGTAAAATTGATTCCAAATGGGGAATAACTGCCCACAAGGTTTACCTCTTCATCTGTGAAATCTGTAGATTCATTATGTACTTCTCGAAAGGCCGTACAATCTGGGACTTTGACTAGACGACTCATTTGAGAACAAGAGTGTTGGGAAAAAAGGGGAGGAGGGAGGATGCCTTTTTTGAGCACCCTCCAGAATAGTTGGTATCCTGTGGTGGTTGCTTACTTCTTCTTTCTTCGACGGAGATAGATGATGCACACTATGATGAGTATCACTACGATGACTATGATCAGAATTAGGAACAGGTTTCCAAAGAGGAGGTCGATGATGCTGGGTATTGTTATGGTGAAGCTGAGGAAGCCTGTCCAGCCACTGGCGTCGGAGTCTGCGAAGGTAATGCGTATGTAATAGGTCCCAGGTGTTAGTGTTGACACGGTTACTCCTGTGTTCTGCCAGGTGCCTCCTGAGTAGGCCAAGTTGCCGGTGATACTTGTTGGAGTTGCACCCTGGTACACGGTGTACGCGTAGACTGTGGCTTCTGTGCTGTCCAAGGCTGCATGGGCTGTGTTTTCGCAGGTCGCGATGACACCTGATATGGCTAGGGTTTGGGTGAAGCTGTTGTATACTAGTGTGGTGCCTGTGATATCGATCCAGTAGTCTACTTGGAGTAAGCTCTCGTCGGGTTGGTAATTGTGCTTTGTGACAGTGACTTCCAAGTTAGTCCCTACTGTCGCTGTGATGTTGACCACAACATATCCACTAGCGTTTGTATTTGCTACATGGTAGAAAGAGCCTGAACGATCCCAGAGGCAAACGGTGGCGTTGGCTACTGGTGTGGTTCCATTCCGAACCCGGATCAGTGTGTTCTGGTTGTGTGGTACTCTGGCTGCAGTAACTGCTAAGGGGAAATCGACTGTGAGAGAACTTGGATTGTTCGTGAAGATGTCGATTTCTGGATCACCGAATAAGGCTTGTGTCATCAGGTTCTTCCGATGCCACTTCTCCCAATATTGGATACCCCCAGCACCAACGTATATGGGCCAGTAGGTCGAGTTGTAGAGTCGCTTGCTCTCAAAGAGTGTCTTGCCTGGTTTGTAGTCGGTGGTGCCGCTGAAGAAGAGGTCCCAGAAGTTATAAGCTTGCCATCTGCTTCCAGCCCAGCTAAAGGAGTGAGCCATTGGTCCGTAGTAGTACCAGCTGACCCGCATGCATCCGATGTAGCCGATGGCGTCGTTTCGGAGGTATGCTTCAGCTAGGCTCTCTTGTGTGTAGTCGAAGGCTCCAGTTAAACAGGAATCTGTGTAGACGAAGGATGGAATTGCTGCTGTTGATGCATCCGCTTGGATGGAATTGATCATGTTGCTCCATTGAGCCCATGGCCACTCATACCAGTTTACATCGCATAAACCGACTAGGCTGGCGTTGGTACCGGTGGCGATTTCAACATTAGCTCCGACTTCGGTTAGTGCTGTCGTGTAGCTTAACTCGCCCACGTCCAAGGCGGTCACACCGGGTGAAAATCCTGCCAGACCGAAGGTCTCGATGGGGTAGTCGTCGACATAGCCAGTAGTATTGTCGGCGTGGTACTTCCAGAGGCCCCCTAGGGGTAGACCCACGATTATTGAATAGACGTCCACTTGGGTTGTTCCTGGGGCGTCGTTTTCATCAACGTAGCCGACGCGTAAGCATCGAACTAGTCCACCGTTGGAGCCAGGTGCTGCGATGGTCTTGCGTGTGCCTGAGTCGTCTCCACCTGAAAACCCAGGATAGGCTGCACTGCCAGCCTCGTACATGTAGATTGCACCATTATCGACACCAATGACGATTTTATTAGAGCCATCGTTGCCAGCGTTTCCAGTGTCGAGACCGTAAACGGTTCCTCCTACATTGTTTTCCACGGTAAATTGGGTCATTACTCCGCCAGCAGGATTCCATTGAGACATTCCTACGTTACCCAGAGCCGTTCCGTAGGTGATTTCGTTCCATCCATCATCATTCGGGTTGCCAACATCAATGGAATAGACACCAGAAGCCATAACCCGTATTGTTGCCAGCATTACTGTTGGTGGAGCGCCTCCCCAAACGGTTGCCTCTACGACGAAACCGCTCAAGTGACCCCACGCGATGTCTGTTTGAGCCATGTTGATTACGAATTGTCCAGGTTGTCCTGGTGGACCGTTAGCATTGTCTGCGTTACCGGTTTCAATGCAGAGCACGGGGTCACCGTATTCTGTGTTGACTACGAAGGCGGTCCATTTCACCCGGTTCCAGAAGGTGAAGATAATGATATCTCCACCCCAGGTTCCCACTACTACTGCGAGGGTTCCATTATTCCAGACATCGCCAGTATCAACACAGGTTGCCCATGTTGGTCCGCTGCATCCTGGTGGCGGGTTTCGCCACAGATCCCATATCAAGACGGGTGAGGCGCCTGGACTGGATCCGTTGTAGAACCACACTGTACCATTGGTTCCAGAGTTTTGTGGTCCCGTTGTGGCAATTATGTCATTGTAGCCCCAATTGTCATTGTCTGCATCACCTATAGCGATTCCAGAGACGTTATGAGCGAAGCCGGGGCTTGAAAGGTAGTTCCGACCACCATAGGGGAATCCGTAGGGCTGATACTTTCGTTGGATATCGACAGGGCTTCCATGGCCGGCATAATTGATCAATGTCGGCGATATGGAGTTGACTCCGGTCGACACTGAGGTATCGGTGATGAAGGTGTAGAGGTTCGTTGGTGTGTAATTCCAGAAGGTCCAGTGGTCTTCATAATAGGCATCAGTGAGGTAATGTGAGGGTGTGAGGTCGTCGATGATGCGGTCACACAATTCCGCTTCATCCGTCCAGTCTGGATAGCTAACATCAAGCCAGGCATTGATTTCTTCATCGTAATTGCTGTAAGCGCCAGCGAGGAGGAAGTTGTTCCAGCCGGTTGTAGCGTAGCTAGTGGGGTTCCTGGCATATGTTACTGCCTGGGTGAGGATAGAGGTAACGTTAGTCTCGTCGCTGAAGGGGATACGCCCAACATAGAGGTCGGGATCCCAGTCACTGACTTCATCGTAGGCGGGGCCGCCAACGTTGAGGTTGTTGCATTCACCCCAGCGTCCGTCGTTGTCATCGTCCCAGTCATTGTCATCCATGCAAGCGTAGTAAAAGTCGGTGGGTTTCGTGGTAGGGCTGAGCCCGGGCCATTCATAGGTTTCTGGTGAATAGACGTAGCGGGGTGGTAGTGTACTATTATCACCGACGAGGAGAACCCAAGTAAGGCTTGGGGAGGTTGTGTAGACTGTGTTTATGTGATTCCATATCTTCTCGGCGGTGTCGGTTCCAGCAACGTTCCCGGAAATCCAGGTAACATTTGCGCAAACTGTGGGTACGCCTTTCTTCGTCTTCCAGTCTGCAAAGCTCTGCACCCAACTGTCATTACTGGAAATTATCAAGTACTCGGGGCTGGCAGGCTGTGGGGGGGTCGGCCCGCTTCCCATTCCCAAATAGGGTGGATACAAATATTGAGTAGGAGTGGTTCGTGTTGTTAGATTGAAGGGTTGGAGTATAGGCAGAATGAGAAGGAACATCAGAAAGGCAGATAGCCACTTCATATTTACCCGATCTATCATTTTCTTTTGCTCCCTGGAAGCCTTTCTTGGATAAATAGGGTGAGATGTAGAATAATCCCGTATATCGGCAGAATGGCTTCCCTTTTCGAATCCTAGTCACTATTAGTAGACTATTGGGCTATAAAACTATGGAATTCTGTTATCAGAGAAGCTGTTTTTGCGCAACTGCAAATAGGTATCCTCGAGTACTTTCTGCACTCCGACGAACTACATTTGTTCCTATACTATGGATTGTCCAGCCTTCAAGAGCATCCTTCAATTCTTCTTCAGTGATGAAACGAATTGGCTTTTCTGTGGGTTCATGTGGCAATATGTTTCCTGAGTAGACAAAGAAGCCCTTGGGTTTGACACTCTTTAGGAGTTCTTGCAAGCGTGGCATGGTTCGCTCAAATAGATACTGTAAACATTGTAAGGCGACTACGAGGTCATAACTGGATGGTTCTATCTTCCAGGTGTCAATATCTCCTAGAGTGACTTTGACCCGATGTGATAGGTTCAATTGCATTGCTCGTTTTTGAGTTAATGTAACAGCGCTTGGTAATGCATCAACCGCTTCGACAGTATATCCCTTTTGAGCTAGATAGCATGCAACTCTCCCATCACCACAGGCCAATTCAACCGCTTTCAGTTCACCTGCTTCCTCATCCTCATCAAGTTTTATAAACCAAAAAAGCTGTTGTATTGGATAGTGGACATGAAGACCCTCTAATTCCGTTAAATCCTCTTCTTCGAGCATTTTCCTGTAGAGCTTATCCCAGCCCTCCATCCACTTGTCTGGTGCTTTAACCTTGACTTTCATTATCTTGGTGTGCTCCCGAGTCTTCTTGTACGAGGGCTAAAGGGCTTCTCAGGTTATTTAGTTAGTTTCAAATGAAAGATATGTTTTTGTGAGGTACTTTTCTCTACTTTGAAACCAGTCTGTTGTGCTAGTTTGGTATAGGTTTCGACTTCTTGTTGTCGATCCTTCCAGGGGACACCATAACCTGTTTGTATTACTTGATCGGGGAGTGTGATTTTCAACGGAACGACAAACAATTTTCTGGTGGGGTCTGTCTGGGGTGGTATTGTGACATCCCATAAGTGAAAGATTCCACCAGGTTTCAAGACTCTGTAGGCTTCTTTGAAAACCTTCTCCCGTGTTTCGATATTCATATACATCATCGAGTAGAAGGCGGTTACAGTTTCGAAGGATTCATCGAGAAATTGTAGCTTGGTTGCGTCCATTACTATCTTTAAGGGGCCGTCGGGGGCGTCCTCTAGCTCCTGTTTCCGGTTATCGAGGGCTATGACCATTTCTCCTTTGAGGCGTCCGATGACGCCTTCGCCCCCTCCACCAATGTCTAGTATCCATCCTTTTGTTGGGAAATCCTTTAGTGCGATTTCCTGGGCATCTATTATGAACATCTCTTCTTGAGGAGGTATGTCACCCATTATTATCAGCTCAATTTAGTGTGAGATATTCTCTTGGAGTTGTTTCAGCCTAAAAGACTTTTAGGGTGGGTGACTTTCAAAGGAATAACTTAATCTGCTGAGATGAGTTGAGGTCGCTTTGGTCGCTCTTGAGCAAATTGCGGAATTAGACAGGATTGCTAGTCGTTCTTGGCCTGCTCGAGAGGTACAGCGTCTTGGTGGATGGTTGTTACGGGCTACTAATGGAGTGACCAGACGGGCAAATAGTGTACTCCCTCTTGATAGTGATGGTATTCCAATTATCAGTGAGGCTATCGAGCAGGTTTGTGAGTTTTACACAAAGCGTAGTATTGTACCTCGGTTCCAGATGACACGAGCCTGCCAACCAGAGGATCTTGATCGTATTCTTGGAGAGCATGGGTTTGAGGTGGAGTTGAAGGTCATCATCCAAACCAGCCCGATAGCAGAACTCGCTGGTGAATTAGCCTTTCCAGTGGATGTCAAATCTATTCCTAATCTTGAATGGCTAGCTGCTTATGCTAAGGCAGGAGGCTATGATGAATCTACCTTGTCAATTCGTCAGGAGATAATGGGTAGTGTTCCTGCTAAGAAGGGTTATGCGGCAGCGAAGCTGGATGGGAAGATTGTGGGTATCGGGTTTGGAGTGGTGGATAGGGGGTGGATTGGTTTGTTCGCGATTGTGACACAACCGGAGAACAGGCGACGGCGCGTAGCCACAACAGTATCACGAGCACTAGCCCTGTGGGGTCAAAGACAAGGAGCAACAAGGGTCTACCTCCAAGTGGAAGAGAGAAACGATGCAGCACTGAAACTCTATGAGGGATTGGGATTCAGGAACCATCACAGATATTGGTATCGAATGCTCCCAACATCAGAAGAGAAGGGTTAAAAGCAAGAATTAAAAGGAAGAATTTCAGGAGACATAATCGCAATACTGATTTGTTCCTAACCAGTTTCTTGAGGATTCTAATTGAGTTATTTGAGTGTTATTGATGCAAAGTGTCATTGTGGTGCAGAATTCTCCGTTCCCTTTTACAAGTCCATATTCGCTGTCCTCGATAACCACCTGATTAAGAGCCTCATGGATGGGAGTCTGACAAAAACTAGTTGTCCCAGTTGTGGTAGCGAATTTCAAATCGTCACCGAGATCCTTATCCAAGGTACTCAGGGAATGGCAAGAGTTTCTACTGATAATCCTCCCGAGGTAATTCTGGCAGCCCTTAGTTCACTAGGGATTCTAAACAGTGTTGGCGAGGTCCGTGATACTATCGATCAACTCCTCGATGTACGGACTGGTTGCGCTGCTTAGTTATATCTTTTTTACCAGATTAGAAAACTTCAAATTCAAGGACTACCCTAGTATACAGTAGACATGGGGGTAACATGAAATGGTTGATGAAAAAGAAATCAAAGAATTAATAGAAGCTTTAGCCATTCCTGGTCGAGAAGGCCTGAAGGCAAGCAAGGAGCTTGCAGGCATTGGTTCCCCTGTAGTGCCCTTACTTCTCGAGGCTCTCATCGCTAGGAAAGACGAACATTTCCGCAAGCTTGCAGCCCTCACCCTAGGTAGGGTGGGAACACCTGCCGTTCCACACCTCATTAAACTATTAGAACATGAGGACGCTGATGTTCGCAGGTATGCCATCGATGCTCTCGGTGCACTACAAGAAGACAGGCGTGCACTAAAGGCAATCCTAATGGCCCGAAAGGATCCAGAAGAAGAGGTCCGTGCTGCCGCCTGGCGTGCCCTAGAACACATTCCACCCCACGAACCAAGATTCCC
>JAEOTB010000119.1 GCA_016840065.1 Candidatus Hermodarchaeota archaeon
AGGTCGAGTTCTTACACGCATTACATTCCTTTGAGGAATGGGTCCAGAAACCATGGAAACGTTCGACAAATTGCTTGACGAACTCGGGGTTATTAGTCCAGGACATCTGTTCACCGATTCCTGACATACCTTTCACGGTAAAGTTCGAACTTCCCTCCATGACTTCCGCTTCATCAATGATTATCGCCTTAATGTGTAGCAGGCTGCATATTACGATTTCAACCTTATCAGAGAGCTTGAGCAGTTTCTTGACAGCTTTCTGAAAGTGGTCACTCCTACTTCCCAAGGCTTCCGGGTCATTTGTGATGAGTCGAACAGACAAGCCCTCCTCAGCTTTTGCTGCAAGCCGCTCAAGCAAATTGACTTCACAGTCATCCTTTCCGACTCTTATCGTTCTAACATCTGAAAGGGTCATGGTCATTATCTGGATGGATTTCTTAGCCCGGTTAAGCATCCCCAATAGGCAGCGGGCAATCTCGATTCCCTCAAGAACCTCGTGGGAAACATCAATGGGGTCCTCGGTTTTTATTTCAGTTTCTGGTTCTCCTTCGGGGGGAATGAAAGCTTCATCAGCACCATCTTCTGTGGGGGGAGTAACGGGTTGTTCAGTTTCTGGGGGTGGCTCAGGTCGGGTTACAGGTGATGGAGGCGCGGGATAAAAACTGTCGAGAGCCTCTACAAGATCCATTGGCAAGGGTTCGCCGCTTCGGAGAACCTTTGTGATTTCAATCATCACAGTTGCGCGTTTTAGGGCCATGCGGTGAGCCTTACCTGAGGAGTGTTTTGCGATTCCGCTGAAGGCTTCAGCAGCTTTAAGGGCTGCCTTGGAGGCTCGTTCAAAGTCGCCCTTGCCCATGAACTCTCGAACTAGTAAAAGCGCCTCTCGTGCTATACGGCCCAACCGAGTCAAACTCAACCAAATGAACTCCTAGCTTCTTCGAAAGTATAACTACAGATAATTCACAAGTAGGATGCTAATAACTTATAGATTTCAGGGTCGTTGATTCCTTAGAGCATCACAAGAGCGAGGAAACCTAGCCCTACTCCAGTAATTAAAATGAGAAGGGCTGATTGAGGTTCGATATCCAGTAGAAAGGGAATTGGTATTACTATCAGGGGTAAGCATAGGGGAAGCAGGCTAGGTGTCCACGAGTTCACGATTGGATGTAAAATGAAACTCATTACCAGGTGAACAGCGGTAAAGACATTCACCAAGTAGGCTGCTGTGGCGAACTTCCTCCAAAAGATTCGGGGTGGGCGAGGTGCTTGTCCTTGGAGCATCATCCAGGTCGCCATCCGTTGGGGTGCTGCCGCGTCGCTTGCTTGTTGTGACTGAAATAGCTCTTGACTTGGGAATGATGATGTCATTAATCGGAGTTGTACGAGCCATTTCCGAAACTCTGCCTTTCCTTGAATCGCGTGATAAACCTGTTTGGCGATAAATGCCTCACCGAGGAGTATCCCCAATTGAACAATTTCTAGGAGTAATATATCAATAATGGTTGTCATGAAATCCTCAACCTCCTTCCTTTCCCTGACTTGATGATTCACCAAGATTGGCGATGAGGTGGCGAAGATGCCGTTTATCTGTTCCTAGGACTACCACGTGAATCTCATCCCCTTGGCGTTTATAAGCCAGGACCGCTTGGTCGTTGGAAAACCGTCTTTGCCCCCGCTGAGATAACCCAAATCGTCGACTGACTTGGGCGATCTTGCTCTCCATCTGCTCTGAGAAAGGATAGGCTTTCAACACCTTCTCGCGAGTGTAAGAACCTGGATAACCGAGTGTAGAAGGACTACCTGTATACTCCCTCAATCCTCTAGTGCCACTAGAAATGGATTTACGTTTTGAACTCCGCTGCCAGCAAATCCCCAGGAGGATTAGACCAAATAAGAAGGCGGGAGGGAGAAGAGTTATGGTGAAATTCAGAAGAGAATAATCCACCACGATTAGGGCTTGGGCGCTGCAAAGTGTCTGTCCCTCTAATAATAGGTGGACTTTGAGGAGGCGGGAACCAATATCTGCAAAAGATGAGGGTAGATACAACACTGGCACTCTAGCCGATAATGTTTGTTCGGCCATCACAGAGATCTGGCAGCCTCCTTGGAAATTGTCTCCTTCGACGACCACCTCGAAGGCTCTGGTTTGGCTGCCTTTGTTTGTGATGTTCACAAGAATTTCGAAGGGCTCTTGTTGAATAACATTGGAGGGAGAGGCGTCAAGGGTCAAGCTGTATGTTGATAATACTTGTAGAGGTAACAGTTCATAGAATAAGACGAGTTCAGATACTGTGGCTGATATTAGTAGAGAATAATTGCCTGGTGGAGTAGTCGGTGGAATGTCTAGGTCAAGGCGAAAGATGTTCAGACCTGGCATTAACAGAAGGTTAGCCAGAGTTGTTACTCCAAGGAGGGGCGCTCCCAAGGATAGATTAACATAAGCTGGTGTCGTCCAAGAGGAGTTGAGGGTACAGAGGGCAGACAGTCTTTCTCCTGAGAACTCCGATTCAACACCTTCTACGCTTCCTCTGCAAATGGGCGTTGGGACAAAGACTAGCTTTGTTAGGAAGGTGGAGCCACATCTTGCGGTGATTGAGTAATTAAGAGGTGACTGTATCCACAGTTCTAGTGTAGCGACGCCTGATTCGTTTGTCACTAGTTGAGTTGTCTGTGAACCAGATAGATCAGAAGTCACATTCACTTGAACTAGCTCACTTGGGAAGCCACTCATCGTAAGGAAGTCACACATCACAGCGTAGATTTTGGTGTGATCGCCAACCCTTGGCGGCGATGCGCCTACTCCAAGCATTATTCCTTCCTTGTTGCCTTCGATGAGCCATACGAGGCTTGATGTTGCCATGTTCTCTACAGTATCTTTCAGGGGTGTTTCAATGCCGATGAAGAGGATGGAGGTTTCAGTATCGGAATCAGCAAAGTAGCCCATTGAGCAGCTTGTTTCATTACCTACTAAATTCGACAACTGCTCATTGAGAGTTACGGCATAAACAGTAGAGTAGTCTTGAAAGGGTCTAGCATCAGAGCCAAGAAGCAGATGGAGACTACCAATGGCTGGATGAAGTGAAGTGAATCCATCTATGAATTGGGATTGAGCTCCCACCGTGGTGGTTTCAACATCAGCTAGGATTTCAAGAAGATTTGCCCCCGATTGTCCCAGAGCTAGTATCGGTAATTGATACTCCACTATTGTTGTTGTAAGGGAATCATCTATGCGGAGATTCGGGTCGAGGATAAGAGCCTTGTAAGCACTGAAATTCTGGTTCAGGTAATCAACAGTGGTGACAGAGGCAACATCATCAAGATGGGTAATCCACTCTTCAGAAAAATCGGGAGGATTCGGTGGAATCTGATAAGCGAATGAAAGTATAGCTGAGGTCACAAGTTTTGATGCGTTGCTAATATTACCTGGTTCGCAGATGCTAGCCACATCATTTTTTGTATGCTTGTTGGGATCTGGGTACTGATTTGTGGATAATGTAAGTGAAGGTATTCCAGAAATATGGAATGTCCATTCTGAGGTACTCCACGCAGATTGATGCTCAACATCTGCCAGGGTTTCCACCCGGGGTGTTGCCATATCCTCTACGGGGATTTCGAGCAAAGTACTAATCTCCTCAAGTTGCCCTTTCAAGCTAGTAACATCCTCGTCTGAGTAGTGGTAAATCGCCAGGTGGGTGGGCTCTAAATGCCCAGCATATCCAACTTCGTCAACATTCAAGATAAAAGCGGTTGAGGAATCAACTCCTAGGTTTACTAGGTCCTCGGTGATCATTTGGTTAGAGCCCCAGAGATGGCGGGTGTTGTTTCCTTCCTCACCGCTTAGAAAGGCAAAGAGTACGTTCCACTCCCCGAATGAACCTGGCATCTTTGTGAGCACTCGGAGGGTCTCCAGTAATACGACTACGCCTGCTGCGTTATCATTAGCACCAGGTGCAAAAGTGGGTGTAAGTCCAAGGTAGGTATACCTCGCGGAATCCACATGACAAGTCACGATGAGGCTTGGCTGACTAAATTCAAGACCCCAAGGTGAAACGTAGAGGTTCCGAGTCCAATAGGGCTGGAGCTCAAACCCCAAGCCATCCCATACCTGTCGCATAACAGGGAACCAAACTGATTCTGGAGCTAATCCAAGTTCCCCTAACTCGGTTTCCAGGAGATTGAGGCTAGCATTCCCGCCACTCACAAAAGGGTGGCGGCTGCTAAAGCTTGTGAAGGAGTGGAGAAGCCCCATTTGATGTGTCGTGTTTATACTCCTTGAGACTAGCTGCTGCCAGTGGGCCAGGCTTGAGACATTGGTCACATATGCCGCTGATAAGGGAGAATAGGATGGAGGCATGGAGGGGGCAGGATAGGATGAGGCGGCACCCAGAGCCGAATGCAAGCCCAGCTCATTATGGGGTGATGAGAAAGAAAGACCACTGGAGGGCTGAGCTACCACTAGTGAATATAGAAGTAAACCAATGCAACAGAATGTAAAGAACACGTCACGTCTCATGTGCTTCGATAATTCGGCGGAATTAAGTTTGTTTAAATACATTGCGGTTAAGAAACTGACTTCTACTCCTCACTTTCCTCAGATTCGTCGGGTTCATCAGTACCACTCTCTGAGGATGTCTCTGGGTTAGCTGCGGATTGCGTGCTGCCAATCCCTACCAAGTCGAATAATTCACTACTGGAATGTAAGCTGTCCTCTGCTCGCTGTGAACTGGGCACCCCGCTTCCACCAACTAAAGAACCCGCTATCTCATTCGCTGTTCGCTGAAACCTCATGAAAAGAAATATTCCAGCGCAGAGCCCGCCTATCATTACAGCAAGGGAGACAAGTGTTAGAATTGAAGAGGGTACGACGATTGGGTTGCCCAGACCTCGAACTACAAAGGTCACCGAGTCTGTGGCTGGAGCGAACCCAATATCTCCCGAGTACTGGGCAACAAGATTGTAGTATCCGGGCGAGGGGGTGTTCATCGCCCAGTTAAGAAGCCCAAAGGCATCAGTGGATGAAGTCATTTCTAGGAGAAGTGATCCATTGGCCGCAAACAGCTGGAAAGTGATTTGCCCTGATAGACTGTAGCTGTCGGTGTTGTTTTGGTATGTAAGCAAGACCTCAACAGACATAGTAGGTGTAGCGATTAGGTTAGTGACTTCTGTTGGACTGATGGTAAGATTGATAGTTGCCGAATAGACACGCAGGGTTCTGATAATAATTGTGTCAGAGCTAGTTGTGTAGATGTCGGGGTCATCTCGCTGACCAAAGAGTATGGCAAGGAGGTGTTCGCCTGGAGATTCCGTGTAAGGAATTACATACTGGACGAGCCCAATGCCTTCAAGGACAGGAAAGTCCAGTTGCCAGATTCCGTCCCAGTATAGGGAGGCCGTACCATTTACTGCTGTAATGTCCCCTGCAGTTATTACCAAAGCGATACTCATTGACTCGCCAAGATAGAGCTGGGTCGTACATTGAGTGATAGTAGTGGTTGTGACCTCCTTTACAAGGAGCGTTGAATCAGCAGAAATCGCTTCCTCATAAACATCGGTTTCTGCTACCTTTACATGGAAATAGCGGAATCCCAGAGGGGCAGTAGTGCTCCAGGAATAGATTGCCTCACCATTAGCATCTGTGTAAGTCGAAAACAGCAAGTCTCCTCCTTCAAAGAAGGTGACCAGTAGCCCATCCATTAGAGAGCCATTATAGGTATCAGAAATCGTTACTTTGAGTTCGCTTTCGTTTCCTACGAATACCTCAGATGAAGAAATCCATTCCAATGTACATGTGAGGGAACGTCGCGTAATTATCACTGCACTGGAGCCGCTGCTGCTTTCATATTGGTTTTGTCCTTCGAAGGAGTAATCAAGACTCCACTGCCCAACCTCATCTGGTACCCAGGTGAAGGAGACAACTCCACTGGTATTGGTTGTATTATCTAGGGTGATTGTTGGTTGCATGGAATTGGGAGAAGTTATGTTAACTTTGACTTGAAATCCAGCAAGACCGGTTGCGCTTTCGTCTTCTAGCCGAAGGTCAATCGTTACAGACTCGTGGACTACCGGATTGGTGGGCTTCACTGCTACTAGGTGAATGGAAGAACTGAACACTACTATTCTAATTTTACTAGTTGTTAAGAAGCCGCTGCAGTAGGGTGCAGAAACGTTCACTCGAATACTGTAGGATCCAGGCTCCAACTGGTCTGTAAGGATTTCGCCGAGGTAGTATCCCTCGCCTTGGGGCGTGGCTGTGAAGGTTTGAGAAGTGTTTTCATTTGTCAGTGTAACCGTGGCACCAGAAAAGCTGCCTTCGGGTCCACTAGCCCCGACAACAGAAGCGTGAACTATTACCTCCAAGGGAGTGCTACGCGGAACGGTTTGCCCAGGCGAATAACTGGTTGTAGCTGTAAGGCTTCCCCAAACCTCACAAGTATTGGCTAGTTCAACGATGCCTGGTAGGTATGTGGGAGACCTTACTGTAAGAATTAGGTCTTGAGCCCCTATCG
>JAEOTB010000065.1 GCA_016840065.1 Candidatus Hermodarchaeota archaeon
AGGGGCAAAGCGAAAAGGAAGTCTTAGATTATCTAATGGATTATGGGGCTCTTGAAGAAGAATATGCAAAAGCCCGCATTCCCTTTATGACCGATCAGATGTGGGCGCCTTATGGTTTTACATATTTTGTAGGTGCATGGCTAGTCAAAGGCTTCTATAACGCCGCCCAAGAAGCCGGGATGATTAACGAGTTCGTACAAGCACTTTACCATGAACTTCACACTCCCACTACTCTCAAGGGTCGAATCGCTCAATTAGACCTCAAGCTTCCTGTTGAAATCTCATAGTTTCTTTGCTTCTCAGTAAGACCCAAAAGCAAAATAACACCAAATCCCACTGAAATAGGGATTTATCTTGCCAGAAGGAGTAAACGCGGTACTTGATACATTTCTAGGTGCTAGTACTGATACCACAAACGCTGAATTCGTAATTGCTGGTGTCCCCTTTGATGCCACAAGCACTTTCCGCAAAGGCGCAGCAGAAGGTCCAGCAGCGATACGCACTGCCTCTCAACACCTAGAGAGCTTCTGCCTTTTGGAAGGGCTCAAGGATGATGCAGATTCAATGCCTCTCACAGATATAGGGGATATTGCGGTCTCTCCCACTTCTGCTAAGAGCATGCTGCAATCTGTTGAACAAATCGTGAACACACTTCACAATCAACAAAGGAAAATCATTCTTCTAGGAGGCGAGCACTCGATTACGTTCGGTGCGGTAAGGGCGCTACCACGGGACGTTATTCTTGTCCATTTTGACGCTCATATGGACTTGCGGGAAACTTACAGCGGAACACCCTTTTCACACGCTTGTGTAATGCGGCGTGTTGTTGAACATCTAGGTCCTAGCAATCTATTCCAAGTGGGCATTCGCGCTGTCACTCGAGAAGAATATGATTACGCCCAGGAACAGAAAATTAAATACTTCACAACTCAAGATGTTGAACAACAAGGTGCCCAAGCAATCGCGGAACATCTTCTTTCTTCTATTCCCTTTGGTCCACCCCTTTACATCTCGATAGATATGGATGTTCTTGATCCAGCTTTCGCACCAGCTGTTGGCAACCCTGAGCCTGGTGGATTGACAACATTGCAGCTTCTCACTATGCTTCGCACTTTGACTCCTCGTGCTGATTTTCTAGATATCACCGAAGTAACTCCGAAGTACGACCAGGGCACTACGGCTCTATGTGCCGCTCGTCTTGTTATAACCTATTTGTGTGCCAAGGCTCGTTATCAAAAGGAAATGCAGTAGAGTGGCTCCAACCGAGGAGTATTATCTTGAGGGGAGAATGCTATTCCTCTTCTCTTCATCCATAAAGTGCACGTAATTCGTCCATGGTTAATTTCTCGCCTGCCTTTTGCTTTCTACGTGCTCGCACACCCAATTCCTCCATTACTACACGTTCCCGTTTTTCTCGGTCAGCTTTTCTCTTTGCTCGTATCTCGTCTAGTTGTTTCCTCAAGCTTCTCTCCTCCTCCTTTAAGTTCTCGATTCTTGTCCGCATCTCGTCTACTTCTTGCAGGCATAAAACGAATTGTTCGTGTGCCTCCTGCGCCTCTGCGTGGGCAGGTCCAAGGCGTTCGGAAAATCCTATGACTTTTTGGTGTTTCTGTTGCGCCTCCTCTACAAGTGACACCATCTTCTCATGATAATCTTGGGCTCGGTTTCGAGCATCTTGTATCTGCTGCCAGAGTTGATCTAAATCTCCAGGACGCGCTCCTCCTAATCGTTCTTCGACCTTAGTGGCAGCTTCCATGGCTAGTGTAAGACGACTCATCTCGGCGAGAATTTCCCTTTCTTCATCAATAGAGGTAGATGTTGTTTGTTGGCGCCATTCAAGTTCCCTAAACTGCTTCTGCAACTCCTCTAAGGATACATAATCATCTAGTTCAGCAAACTCTCCTCGAAGTTCATGAAGTTTATCTTGTAGCGTTCGGGCTCTTTCAACCTCTTCATTCCGTAAGCGTTTAAGCCGAGCTACCTCTGCATTTAATTTCTCTCTCTCGGCTCTTGGAACTTCCACCTGCTCACGAATGCTAGGTCCCTCACCTCTAAGCTCATCCCTCCGGTCCCGCCACTCCCAGGCTCTGCTCTTGGTATCTCTAATGGTCTGATGACAAGCTCGAATAGCTGCCTGTACCTTTCTTAACTTCTCGATGACCGCTCCAAATTCATCCTTCTGATCTGTCGAACCGCTAGCCAAACAAACAACAACCTTTACTGCAATCTAAAAAACACCATAGTCCTTACTCCTAAAGGTTTTTTGGGAGTTCGTTGAAATAACTCGATTGGTGTTAGTATTTTGATTCCCATACTCGATATGAAAGAGAAACTGAAAATGGTACGTGAGTTCATGAAACAATCAAGTATTGACGTGTGGTTGATTTACGATTTCCGCGGGTGTGATCCAACTGGAAAGGCTTTTCTCGGAACACTAGCACCGCACTCTCGTCAATATGCTATAATCATCGCTCAGGAAGACCCTGTCACCATCATCAAACCTCGCATTGAATCGCAAAAACTTATCGGGCTTTCACCGAGTCTTCTAGTAACCGATTATAGAACTCAAACTGAATTCAAGCAAAGCGTAGAGGAACACACTAGAAGAATCAGCCGTATCGCTGCCAATTTTAGCACAAATCCACAAACCGATATGATTCCCGCTGGGCGTCTAGCTCTCCTTCGTTCTGCTCTCAAAAAAACCGAGTGGGTTTCAGGTGAGAACCTCATGCAAATCATACATTCTGTTCTCACTAAGAATCAACTCGTCAGCCAAGAAAAGGCAGCCAAAGTGTGTACAATGATAATGGAGCAAGCGTTTTCATTCATCGCTGAGCAAATCGGTACGGTCCGAGAGGTTGACGTCGCAAATTTCATACTCGGACGCTTCCAAGAGGAAAAACTCGAAACAGTAAACACGCCGATTGTTGCAGTTGAATCAAACACTGCAAACCCTCATTACACTCCGAGTGAAGCAAAAATCCAGAAGAATCAGCTTGTAATGATTGATCTCTGGGCCAAATGGGAAGTCTTTGCTGACATCACTTGGATGGGATATACAGGCAGTAATATCCCAACTGAAATCGAGGATGCTTGGAATGCGGTTTTATTAGCGAGAACGACAGCGACAAAGACAATCAGGCCGAACATTCCTAGCGGTCTACCAGATGAAAAGGCCCGTGAAATCCTTACATCAGCTGGTTACGAAGACGCAATCATGCACCGGACTGGTCATAGCATAGACACAGAACTTCACGGGAAAGGTGCTAATCTAGATAGTTATGAGATGCCAGAAACCAGACTTCTCTTACCTGATTCAGTAGTGTCTGTTGAGCCTGGTGTTTATCTGCCACAGCGCTTCGGTATCCGCAGCGAAATTGATGTCGCGATCACTCAAAGTGGCTGTAAGATTACAAGTCCTCCCCAAGAATCAATCCTTTGCTTATAACTGAAAAGTTTACACCAAATAACTCTGCAATCGGAAAAAATAAAATGGTTCTTCGGCTAGGTGAAAGGGAGCGAAAATGAAAGAAAAATACTTTCTCCTTCTAGATTTTGCAGGCGGGATTGTTAAACCGATACCCCTTTCTCCAACAGCCATCACCGATGACCGTATCACCATTATCATAGATGAGCTAAACGAGTGCGTCTGGATTTGGAAAGGCGCTAACACCACAATGATTGAAAATCGTGCTGCTCAGCGCCAAGCCCGATCAATAATAGGTCTAGGATACGAAATACCACGACTGCATCTGAAGATTGGGTTTCGTGCAGTTAGCCGGCTTGAAATAGTGGACAGTCAGGCATTAGACGATCCTGATATGAAACGTAATTATGATCTGTTCATGTTCACATTGAGTCAACAATTCGAAATGCTAGATGAAACACTAGGAAAATTCACAGGAGCCTTCATTCCACCAGAATCCCCTCCACCTGCTCCTCTGCCTAGTGAGGCTGCCCCTTCTGTCTCCCCCGGCCCTGAGATTGCCACTCCACCACCTGCTACAACAGCAGAACCCTCAACGCATTCATCCTCTGTGTCCACTGTAGAGTCCTCAACGCCCACTTCCTCAACTTCTACGCCTTCGACTGAAACAGTGGAATCTTCGTCACCTGCTCCTTCGAAGGATATGAGTGTTGTTCGCGTTGGAATTCTCATTTCCAGTATCTTAGAATACTTTTCTAGTGTTTTCTGCGCCGTAAAACGTGGAGAAGATTCCGCGCTTTACAGTATAGAGGATTCAGATGGAATTCTTTGCGAAGTAGAGGTGAAAGGTGGGTCTATTCGGTTCCTTCAGCGCTATGAATTTAGGGGTAAACGGGATGTCGTCCTCACTCTCCTTCAGAATCGACTTGCTAGCGCTGGATTATAGTCAGATACAGGAGGGTTCTTAGTAGAGCCCTCTTGCAGTACTTTTTTCAGTAGTGAGAAGCCTAGTTGCTTTGTGTGATTCGAGTGGCGGATTTATTGAAAATATATCCGAAGCTAGAGGATATAATTGAGGTTCTAGAACATGCAGTCAAGGCTCGGGACAGACTCGACTTATCCTCTAAGAGTACCACCATTATTGGGGTTAGTGAATCACTTGATGAGGCTGTTCGAGAAATTAAGGAAACGGTCCGGGTTCAACTTCATCAACTAGAAGGAATATCAAGGGCAGTAACTCCTAGGAGGGAAGCCCTGCAAATCATATCAGGACTTGGAATTGATATACTAGATGAAATCTCGGTTCTTCGTCATCACATTCAGGGCTTCCAATCTCAGAGCCAACTTAATAAGGGATTAACACAAATTCTAGATATATCCTCTGAGATTGATTATGCAACTGATAGCGTGAAGACGCTCCTGAGATTAACTCGTAGGATGCTAGCTCAATTGAAGCGCTTGGAGGTACTAACCAACTAGAAGGGGAAATGAGAGAGGCGCTCTGAATGACACGATTGATAATGTTAGAGATTGGAGGATTAGGGTTTATCCGTCCCGTAAGGCCAACCCCTCGAAAGTTCCAAAGCGATGCTTGTATACTAGTCTTTAATGGGTATAAGAATCAGCTTTGGTTCTGGATTGGGGGTGCTGTGCAGCTGAAGAATCGCAGAATTGCGATAGCGAAAGTAGATGAGATTAGTCAAGAAGGCTATCGCCTTGGGGGCGAGACTATCGGGGGAAGAGGGACGGGGTTGTTCACAATAGATCAAGACTTGCTGGAAGAGAATTCTGAGGTCGCTGGGCAGTTTGCTGAACTAGTTGCTTTACTAGAATCACCAATGACTGTCAGAACTGAAACAGACAAACGTGGTTCATTAATTTATGCTGTGTTCGGTGACCCTGAAGACCAACCTTCCGAAACAACTTCAGAACCGATAACAGAACGGGCTGTGGCTTCCGAGGTAAGAGGAGATGAAACCCCTACATCGACACAACCTGTTGAATTGAAAACCCTTTTTGGTCTAGAGGCTGCGTTGATGGCTATTATCAGAGTCCAACATGAAATTCGTATAAAGTATGCATCAGATGGTAAAACCGAGGAACTAGTAATAGAGAGTGCTGATGGGCTCCAACACAAACTCAAGCGAAAAGACGGGAAGCTAAGTTTTTCGTGGGACTCGAAAACACCAAAAGAATTGAAGAGTGCAGTAAGGACCGAGTTGAAAAGACTAGCAAGCATACAATAAAAACACGTAGTCCTTG
>JAEOTB010000009.1 GCA_016840065.1 Candidatus Hermodarchaeota archaeon
CAGGGAGGAATTAACATTCACGGCCTCTGCGTTGATGGAAACGGCCTTCCAGGGGTGTCATTGAACCCTTACCCTGAAAGAGACCGCTTTTACGGACCACTTATGGCTGCGGTGCTCTGGGAATGCTCTACCGTCGACGAGGTCATTACCTGGTTCCAGACCCATTATCTAGGCTCTTACTGGTCTGGACAACTTCCCTTCGCTGATGCCTCAGGTGACGCAGTTGTAGTGAGTGTTGATACAGATGGGGAATTTGCTTTTACACGGATTGGAAGTGCCAACTATCTGGTGTCTACAAACTTCAACCTTGTCAACCATGATAATGGATGGTATCCCTGTTGGCGCTATGAAACCGCGACACTGATGCTTGGTGGCCTCACACAGGAGGATGATTTGACCATGGAAGCGTGTCGAGACGTCCTCGACGCTGTGCATCAGGAGGGCACCTACGCCACAAAATATAGCAATGTCTTCGATCTTATCACACGAACCATCTATCTATGGGAGCCTGAACGGAGGGGGTTCGACGAAATGGTGACCCTTGACCTCTATACGGAGTTGGCACAGGTGGTTCCCGGAGCGCCAGGGGTTTCTATTGAACCAGGGCTTTATGGGCTCCTTGTCAAGACCACGAGGATAACAGATCTCTTTGATTTATCGACAACGACAACCCCGCCTCCTTCTGGGGTTGAAATAGTGGGTCTCACCCTTGCAACAGTACTAGTTTGTGGTCCTGTTGCAGCCACTAGTATCGCTCTGATTAGAAAGAGAAGAAGTTAATGAGGAGTTTGAAACACACATAGCCTTTAACACAACAACTAGGCTAGCATTGAACCATACAGTCGTTGCGCGTTACCCCAGTAGAGGTCTTTTAGAACAGGAATGGGAAGGTCTAGCCCATTGATGAATGTTCCACCAGTAGCCTCCGTATCTGCGTCAGGAAAGGGAAGGGGAACATCACGTTTGTCTGTCTCCCATAGTATTCTCTGTGCAAGGACCCTGACGAAGTAGGGTGATTCTCCAGTAGGTTTAGACGATTCTCTGAAAATTCCATCGGTTCCGAAGAGTATCCGCTTTGAGTATTTCATCAAGAAGTCTCGGGCTCGCTTGGGGTCTTTGCTTAACTCGCGAGCCATCCATCGTGATGAGGCTGTATCGACTACAAAGTTTGGGTATTTGTCAAACCACGAAGCAAGGCGGGGGAGTCGTTGTATCTCGGGTTGTGCCCCGAAATGGGCGAGTTGGAACTTTAACCCTGGATACTTCCGAATGAGGTATTCCAACTGGTCTAGGTGATCTTCTTTTGTTCCGTAGATTGAGGAATCACTGTATGTTGTGGCGAAGAAGGTATCTGGATCCCCAACGTGAATCAATAGTGGATGACCTTCTTCCTCAAGTTTTTCAAAGATTGGCTCAAGCCGTGGGTTTCTGAGATTCATAGGTTCTGCCTTGCTGCCTACAAAATCGCGGCTGCGGGGTGCAAACCACACCTTCGCTAGCGAGAACCCATCTGCCTCCATCTCTCCGATTTCTTGGACTACCTCCTTAATCCTGTAAGCGAACAGGCTTCGCATTGACAAGTACTTAGCAAAGACGAATCGACCCGGGAACCTTTCTGTAACAACATCACGAATATCTTTCTGGTGAATGATAATTAGCTGTCCACTCACACTCAGTGCCTCTTCAACCGCTACCATCTCCTCCATGTAGCCATCCCATGAATGTGTGTGAGCATCGAAGATTGGACCCTTGAATTTCCAGTCATATTCCATAGGGCGGAACAGAGAGATTGCCATTGAAAAAGATTCGTGTATAACTATCAAGTAACCCAGTAAACCGATTGGGTTTACAACTCTTGCCTCTTTCATTGAATTTTTAACAGATGTTCATGGGTGCTAGATGACTGCTGTAGTGTGGGGAATACAAGATGAAGTACCAGATTACATACTATATTGATTCTACTAGCTCACCTGAGAGTGAGCGGATACTCCAGATTTTCGAGGAAAATAGAGAGGCACCAGCAAAGTTTCTTGATGATGTAGCAGAGTTCATCCGAACTGGTGACCTAGAAGATGAAACAGCGTTCTGTACAGCTATGACAATATTGTGGCTGGGCAAGCGATTCAATCTCCTCTACGAATTGGGCGACCAGTACCAAAACCAGTTTCCATCTGCTGTGATATTTACGGATGATTATTTCAACGGAAAGGTGGGTCCTGACCGGTACATCAGGAAAGTAAACGACATCAAAGCCCACGCAATGGAGATTGGTAGCCCTTACATCTACACCTATGTGACGTTCCTGCAGATGAACAGATATCGATACTTTGGTCGATTCCAGGAGATTTTCGAGTTATACGATAACCTCGTAGAATATGCCCAGAAGAATGGTGGCGACACACTGGTTAATGTAGCAACGCGTGGTCTTTTCCTCGTATGTTGGGCTTGCAGGAGTGTAGGGCAATTCGGGAGGGGAATTCGCGAGGGAAAGCGATTAGTGAAGCTAGCTCGTGAGCAACAGGATATTCTAGCTGAAGCCGTTGCGCTTAACGCCTTGGGAGTCTCCTACAGCCCACTAGGTCGATGGGAGGAAAGTATAGAGTGTTTCAAGCTCATGCTTCCAATTCTGGAGGAGATACACGATTTCATTGGCAAGTCCGCGTCTCTCAACAACACGGGCTATGTACTCATGTTCACAGGTAGATATGAAGAAGCAGAGAAGTATCTTCTAGAAGCTTTGGAGGTCAGGGAGAAGACCGGTGCAGTGATTCATGAGATATTACACTCTCTTGGCGAACTATATCTATACATGGGCAAGCTGGATAAGGCGTTGAAAAATGCTGAGCGGGCCTATGAGCTTCTACCCAAAGAGGACACAATTGCTGCGTTCTATCCTGCGCTTCTTGCTCATGTCCTTACCGACCTTGGACAATTGGAAAAGGCTGATCGGTATGTTGAAGAGATACGCATTGGTGCCAAGTCTAGAAGTTCTGATTTTGAGATGATACAGTTCTACCATTGCAAAGGTTTGTTGGAGGAGAAGCGGGGTAATCTTGGTGATGCGGAGAAGGCTTTCATTGATGCTCTTTACCTTGCAGACAGTTTAGGCTTGACACGGGACTGTGTTCGGAGCCGAGTAAGCCTTGCTAAGATACTCGCGGACCGATACAGACTTACTGGAAAGACTGAACATTTAGACCATGCTCTAGAGGAGATGCAGCTCGCAGAGACGCTCTGCAACGAAGCTAACCTCGATGCAATGGCAACGGAAATCAAACTAATACGAGGTATAATAGACATCCTAAAAGAGAGATTCGACGAGGCGAAGGAGATACTTGAGGAGGGGCTAGAACGTAGCCGACAGGGTGACCTCCCTCTCGTAAAGGATTTCGAGTTCTACCTCAAAGAAGTTAATCGTCGAGCACCATCTGAGAAGGTAAGAGAGGGGATATTCAAGAGGATTCTAGGTGGAATTAGGAGGATTTTCCACGCTCAAGCACCTAGCAAGGCTCGAAGAGAGAAACCAGTGCAGATACTTGGATGCCTAGTGATTTCCCGGCGCCATTCCACCCCAGTCTTCTCGCATCTGGAAAAGGATCGGTTCAAGTTTGACTCAGTACTCATGGGTGGACTCATAACTGCGGTGGAGATGTTCACAAGTCAATTGTCAAAAGGAGCTGAGGGCAGACTCCAATCAATCGTCCATGAACAAGTAGTCATCTTGCTAGAACATGATGAGAGCTTCGTATACGCCATTCTCGCCGACCAGAACGCGTACATTGTTCGTGCCTTAGCAAAGCGCCTGGCTTCGATGTTCAGTGATAAATTCGATCATGTTGTGAGTGATCCTAGCTGGAACCGAGACCTGAAGGAATTCGATGGTGCAGAAGGACTCTACTCTGAAGCACTCACATCCATGTCTTTAGCACCATGATTCAGCTCTTCGTGCGGTTCTGAATGGGAGAGCAGATACGAGCAGTCTTTAGCCGCTTTAGAAAGGGTTTAGAAGAACTGAAAGAGAGTTGTCGTGCGGGAATAGAAATGGAGTTTCAAATTTCTTCTTATCTTGGTCCGAACCAGTCACCAGATGCTCAGGAAATCCGCCGTATTTATGAGGAGAACAAGGATAGCCCGGTACGATTTCTAGAAGAGCTAGTGGATTTCTTCAAAGGCGGTAACGTCCAAGATGAGGCTATGTTCTTCGCTGGGTTAACACTTGTTTTTCTCCCTCAATGGAATGACATCGGATTTCAGCTTGCTCAGCAGTATAGTGAACGGTTTCCCTCCATGATGATAAATACTCAAGAATATTTCCAGGGAAATGATATTAACTTTGATCAATACATTGAGGCAGTGAAGCAAGCTAAGTCACATGCTTTAGAGATTGGCAGCCCACGACTCTTTGTTTTCATCACACTAAACTCAATGGTGCGGCTACTCCGGTTTGGTAAGTTTGAAGAAATTGTGATGACATTCGAAAGCCTCCAAGATTTTGCTCAGAAACACAAAGAACAGGATATCACACTAGTAAGTCTTGCAAAAAGGTGCCTTTGGAGCGCTGGTTGGGCGTCTTATTTTATGGGTGATTATGAAAGGGCGTTGGAACGGTCAGAGGAATTAATTTCGCTAGCAAGGGAAGAGCAAGATC
Source organism: Candidatus Hermodarchaeota archaeon (assembly GCA_016840065.1). Classification (GTDB taxonomy): domain Archaea; phylum Asgardarchaeota; class Hermodarchaeia; order Hermodarchaeales; family Hermodarchaeaceae; genus YT-063. Next base: position 4,649 of record JAEOTB010000009.1, read on the forward strand.
CCTTCTTTGAAGGGCATGCCCTTGTCGCTAAAGGAGCAGCAAGTTCTCCATTATGCAGGTGGCAAGATTCGCTAGAGAGTAACGAACGAGCAATCCCGTTAAAGGAAGCAGTAGGAGACACGGCTGGACTGGCAGCGACCCTTAATAACACAGCTGGCTCCTTGATGATTCTCGGTAGATATACCGAAGCGGAAAAGTACCTCCTTGAAGCGCTGGAAATCAGAGAGAAAACGGGATTGAACGCATGGCAGATTCTCCACAATCTAGGAGAACTTTGTTTATTCTTAGGCAAACTGAATGAAGCAAGGAGCTTTGCTGAGAAGGCATACGCTCTCCTCCCAAGAAGAGGTATACCATCCCCTAGTGTTTCTGATCTTCTTGCCCGTATTCTAATTGAGGAGGAGAACTTGGACCATGTAGGAAAGTACCTAGAAGAGCTGCGCACTTGGTCTGAGGCGCGAGGTTCAAAGAGCGAAACGGCCCAGTATCATCTTTGTAGGGGCTTATTTGAGGAGAAACGCGGGAATCTAAGTGAAGCCGAGGAAGCTTTCTCCACTGCGCTCTACATCGCTGATTCCCTTGGAGTCATCGATATCATCGTGCGATGCCGTGTAAGCTTAGCAGAGGTTCTTGTTGCGAGGTTTAGAATAACTCAGAAAAAGGAATACCTGCATCAATCTCTTGAGGAGCTGCAGCTAGCTGAGGTTCTCTGCAACGAAGCTAACCTCGAAGCTCTATCAACCGAGATAAAACTCCTTCAAGGCATAATTGCTATCCTGGATGAACGGTACGAAGAAGCGAAAGAGGTTCTCGAGAGGGGGCTGCAGGAAAGCCGAAGGAGCGGCTACCCACTGACAAAGGATTTTGAAAACTACCTCCAAGAGGCTAGACACCGTTCTCCAACTGAGAAGGTGAAGGAGAGCATCTTCAGGCGAATCATTCGCGGCATACGAAGAGTTCTCAACTGGCAAGCTCCAAGCACGCCCAGTAGGGTTCCTGTGAAAATCCTTGGGTGTATTATCATATCGCGGCGCCATGCTACCCCGGTCTTTTCACACCTTGAGGAGGGGCGTTTCAGGTTTGACTCGGTCCTGATGGGAGGGTTGATTACGGCGGTCGAGATGTTCACTAGCTCGCTTGCTAAGGAGGAAAGAGGCCGGTTACAATCAATAATACACGAGCAAATAGTCATCCTCCTAGAGCATGATGAGAGCTTCGTTTACGCAATACTTTCCGACAAGAGTGCCTATGTAGCCAGAGCACTAGCAAAGCGCCTCGCTTCAATGTTCAGCGAAAAATACGACCACATAGTACGTAATCCTACCTGGAATCATGATGTGAGCCAGTTCGAAGGAGCAGATGAACTCTTTACAGAAGCCCTGACATCGATGCAACTAGCCTAAGCCGTTTCATCATGCCTTGCTCTTTCAGCTATTGCAGCCCTCTTTTCCTCATGCAGCTTCTTTAGTTGCTCCTGCATCTTCTTGAGCCGTTCACCGTGTAGTGGATAGTAGTATATGAAAATCAAGCTTATTGCAACAACCACAGCAGGAACCAGGATGAACAGGAGTTTTATCCCAAAGAACGCTGAGTCTGGTTGGACTGAGATAGCTCCATCTTGGACGTAACCAAATGTTGTTAGAATCACTGTGGCAATAATCGGGCCAATACTTGCCGCGGGCTTCGTCACAAGCGACATGGATCCTACGAACATTCCTTCTCTCCGAGAACCATGGAGGACCTCGTCCTCATCAACGGCGAGAAACTGCATTGGAATCTGAAAGACACCATATCCTCCAAGGATATAGTAAAGAATCAACCGAACCCAGATTAGTGACTCTAGAGGCCCAGGAGGAAGGATTGGGAACAATAAGACAACCGAAGCTATGACTCGCATGATTCCGAATCTTAGGATAGTTTTGCGCATACCCCACCTTCTCTCAAGCCTGATAGCGATGAGATACGAGCCTAAAGTCCCAAAGAAATAGATGATGAAGAAGTAAAGCAAGACACTAAGTCCAGGAGTGATTTTCTCTAGTAAAAGAATGTAAATGAAGAAGTAGCTAAGACCAATATTGGTGAGAAGAACCTGACAGAAATAGAAGCCCGAGTATATTAGGAATGTTCGCGACTTGAACGTCGTCTTGAGAGACTCCCTCAGGGTGAAAACTTCATCTTGACTGAACTCGGGTCTCTCCTTGCTAAGGAAGGCTGTTAGCAAGAGGAAGATAGTAGAGATTATAGCAGGAATGAACATGAACCATCTGAAAACATCAGAGTTGGGTGGTATGTCTCCTAGAATAATTAAGGGAGGGAGGATAGTGAGCAATCCTATCAAACTAGAGAGGAACTGGGCTTTATTCCGTGTGTCAATAGACTGGGTCATCTCGGGGAGAATGGCCAGCCAAGCGACTAGAACGAGAGTGAGCATGGTATCAAACAAGCAGATTGTCAGAACATAATGGAGGAAAATGATAATCTGGTAATTAAGGCTCAAAGGCTGAATAACGGGGGTCCAGGGGAACCATACGAGCAGGAAGGTCAGAGCCCAAACGGGTCCCCCATACTTGATGTATACAATCCGTCTGCTGCCCCACCTCTCCCTGTTTGTACGATCAGAAAGCTGTCCCGACAATGGGTCATTCAGGGCATTAACAGTCATGTAGATTACTTGACCAACAATGAAGAGAAACGGCCATAATTGCAAGTCATCGTAGAAGAACTCGACGTATTTTAGCGAGAATATGAAGGCTAGTAGCCCAGTGGGGACTGCGCCAAGGGCCCAGCCGAAGATGTTTCGGGTACGAATCTTTTCAGAGGTCATAGCTTTCTCTCTAATAACCAAAATATCTTGTTTATTTTGATTCAGCTTGAACAAGGTTTTCCAGAAAGGAATAGATACCAATCAGTTAGTCGACTAATAGAGTTCGAGTTTAGATACCAATCAGTTTGTCGAGTTTTAGAAGGAGTTCCCCTGCTTTTCCTCTCAGATGTGCATCCACAGTACGGGTTAACGGTGTTTGTTCTATGTTTACCTCAAGAAGTTTTCCACCCCGTTGTTTCACAATCAAGGGAAAGGTAGCTGCAGGCTGGACCAGAGCCGATGTGCCTATGACGATGATTGTGTCAGCGCGTTCAAGTTCTTCGCGGACGTTCTGCATTACTACAGGGTTGAGGCGTTCACCGAACCAGACAACATCCGGACGTAGATTAGCTCCGCATGAGGGACACTCGGGGATTCCTTGAGCTGGGTCAGATAACCGCCCAAGATGAGTACAGGATGTGCATTTAACCGCCCAGAGATTGCCATGGACCTCAAGCACGTTTCCAGAACCTGCTCTCCGATGCAAGCCATCTACATTCTGCGATATCAGTGATTTCAAAATGCCTTTCTTCTCCCACTTCACGAGTGTATGATGAGCTGGGTTTGGTGTGCATTTTGCGATTAGGTCTTGCCGCCACGAATACCACTCCCACACTAGCTGGGGATTCCTAGCAAATGCAGAAGGAGTTGCTAGATCCATTACGTTGTGTTTACGCCATAACCCGTCCTTGCCCCTAAAGGTTGGCACGTTGGATTCTTTGGAGATACCGGCACCAGTCAGGGCTATGAGGTGTCGTGCCTCCGAAATGATAGATGCTGCAAAGGCTAAGTCATCACGACTCATAGAATAACCAGCTTAGAAATCAGATATAAGTCGTATCCAAACAAGCCTTGTTGCCCTTTACATCGGATTTTTATCTGAAACATTATTTGAATCACATCATGCCTCGAATCATTCATTTTGAAATTGCCGTTGATGACCCCGAAAGAGCTGTGAAATTCTACCGAACTGCGCTTGAGTGGAAAATCCAGAAGTGGGGAGGCCCGATAGAGTATTGGACAATAGAAACTGGCGCGCAAGACGAGCCGGGTATTGATGGTGGAATCCAGCGTCGAGCGGATTCACCGGCACCTACAGTCAATTATGTCAGTGTGACTTCTATTGATGAGTCTATGGAAAAAGTCACCAAGGCAGGTGGGAAAGTCACATCACCTAAAACGCCAATCCCTGGAGTTGGCTATGTCTGCTATTGCGAAGACACAGAGGGCAATGTCTTCGGTCTGATGCAAGGAGATTCCTCCGTTAAGTGAAATTAGCCCTTTATTTAGTTGCTTGTAAAGAGAAAGGCATGTGTAGGATGACTACTTTGTGAGGAGAGAACATGGCTAACGGTGAAGCAAAACAAGAATCAGTAGAGACGCCGAAATCACAGAAAGATAGCACGGGCACTGAGCAGCCGTCTTTCTGGAGTCAGTTCAGGTCAGTGATGTCATCTCGCACCTATGCTGTGTTCCTTATCACGAACTGGCTTTTCGGTATTGGTTCACCTGTTGGTAGGTATGTATCCCTGTTCCTTAGAGACATGCTAGCTTACAACTATGTCCTCATCGGATTCCTTAGTGTGTACTTCACAAGCCTTGGGATTGTAGCACAGCTAATCGGAGGGTACATAGGTGATAATTTTGACCGAAAGAAACTCGCTGTTCTGACAATGTTGATGAATGGGATTGGATTTCTTGTTGTTGGCTCTAGCATTCTAGCCAACGGCGGTGCTGGGTTCACTGTTTTCGGGTTCAACTTCAGCCTAGTTCTAATCATAATTTTCACAGGTTTTAGCATACTTTCCATCAGCAACATCGTAGGGAGCGGCTCAACAAGCTACATCTACGACCACATACCAAGAGAATATGCTGGAGTCGCTATCGGGATTTTCCAGACCACAGCCGGCTTTGGCCTCCTTGGCTTAGGCATCATAACGTGGTGGCTATGGATTGGAATACCGTTTATCCAGACTGTTCAATTCGGCTTCCTTCTCGGTGCCACATTATTCATCATCGCAGCAATTATTCGAGTCATCTATCTTGCACCGGCAAAACCTATTCCCCGGGATAAGCGGTCAGCAAGCAACCTAAGAGATTTCCTCTCCCAGAACAACCACGCCAGAAAAATGATTTTGGCTATTCTACCAGTTTTTCTTGGTGTCCTCATCCTCGACGCGATAAGCGATGGCCTGTATAACTTCGTGAACATGTACTTCCTCAACGAGGCACTGGATTTTTCGGTTGGTGAAATTTCGTTGATGCTAGTCGTTGTACTAGCCCTTTCTATCCCACTTTCGATAAGGGTGGGAGGTTTCTTCGATCAGCGTGGAAGTCGGCGCGCGATTTTCATCGTCTACTCGGTGATGCCAATCTGTATCGCTCTGCTGCTAATCGCCCCTGTCTTCCCCTATTGGCTTCCCATGTTCATAATCGCACCATACATCTCCATCCCATTTCTAAACCCTCTCCTAAGCACAGCCTTCATAGCGATTACCCTGAAAAACATCAACGATATTCTCTGGGGTACCCTTATCCTAGTTTATCTTCGCCAAGCCATCCCCCGAGGTGACACCGCAAAGATGCTTAGCATCACATTCACTATCGTCGCCATCACCGGGCTTTTCACTCCAGTGCCTGCCGCCTTAGCATATACCTTCTTTGATGCGCCTCCAGTGTTGATGGTATCCTTAATTCTGAACTTCGTGATTCTTGCGGTTCTCATATTTGGCAATATTGAACCAAAAACAATCATGAAAGAGGAGTAACAGACCTACAACCTGAGGAGCAGCTGTTTTTACACTGCTCAAATAACCTTTTTAGGATAATGAGGAGATAATAGCCCCATTAACAGCTGACGAGGTTGAAGATTATATGCCAAGCTTGGATGATATGCCAAAAATAGACTTGTACCTAGACACCCGGGAAAACAAACTACACCTCCCAGGAACAAGACGGGTCTGCGGCAGAGTACCGGAAGAACACCGCAAAGTCTTCACAGGATTCTACGAACCTTTCTTCGAAGAAAAAGGAGTCTCCTACTGCGACGGATGCCTTGACGACAGCTTGGTGCTTTATCTTGCCATGCTGGAAAAGGATGTCCGTTATTTCCTCACAGAAGGCAAGATGAGAAAACCTTGGTTGCCTATGGGACGTTTCGTCGGGAACGAACGCACGAAAGAAACGCATATGCCGGATTGCAGTTATATTCGCAGGATTAAGGAGTCGAACAAGCTCTTTTACAGGTCCCTCACTGACGCTAAGTTGAACGGTCATGATTGGTGCGGGCATTGTATGCCAGAGCATTTCTGGAAGTACATCCTTGAACTTGAATCTATTCTGATGAGAGGGTTCCCAGAGTACTTCAGGTCTAAGATCTATGAGGACTGGAAAGGTATTGGGATGCCTTGTCACTCTTTTCTGAGTTACGTAGAGGGTTATGGCAAGGAGGAGGCCTTGGAGTTTCTGAAACAGGACCAGTGCAAGTACATCTTTATGATATTCGGCGGTCAGCAAGGACCTACTAATGACACTGGAGACGAGGCGGACAAGATTCTCTACCAGGATTTGACTGGATCAGAGCGTACTCCTGAAGGGACTGGTTGGGCTGGACAATACAGGATTCGGTCAGTGACCAAGACGCCCACCATCGCGTCTATCCTGCACTTCATGTACAGCGACATGGGCCTGATCATAGACTTCCTGAATTGCAAGTATGACTTTGAAATGGAGGAGTATGAGCAGCAGAAGTCGCTGGACAAGATGGAGGAGTTCTTTTTCTACAAGTTCTTCAGTGAGGACGTTGATTTGTCTGATAAGAAGTTCTTCATAATCGGTTCAGGGCGAGGCGGGGTGTATGCGCTAAAGTTTGTTGAGATTATGGCTAGACGTGACCTAAAGGAGAACATCAGCGCAGTTGTCACAATTGATCCCAAGATTAACCCGCTGAAACATCCGGAGGACCGGCTAATCGATTATTTCGCCGTTCAAAAAGAAGGTGGAGGTCCCGATGAGTGGGAAACAATCGAAAAAGACGATTCAGTTGGACCCTTCGTTCCAGATGAGCGTGGTGTGATTAGCATCGAGCACGGCGGTGATTCGCCCGGACACACAGCTGCTCCACTGACTCCCACACGGTTCTTCGAAGTGCTGCACAGTGTTGAAGGAATTCCGTACTTCAATGTGTTCCAGCGAAAGGACTTGGTGAATATTTTCGGTGGAAGCGCACTCATTCATCCTGTAGGCTCAGCCATTAAACGAGCGACATCGCCGCTAGCCAGTGAGTGGCCGGGGGCAAAAGAGGAGCAATATCTGAGACCGGGTACAGCACCCTACAGCCAGATGGACATTGTGGCTGATAAGCATACACCTGGTATGCTAGAGAAGTACGCAGATTGGGTCATATACCTGGCGAGAAGGAGGCTTCCCTTCGTCGAGGCTCCCAGCGAGTAGTCTGATGTTTAGGTCCCAGCAAGGTTGCGTCGCCAGTCCTGTACGATACGACGTTCCCGCTTGAAATGACCTAGTTCACCTGCCCATTTGCCGCCGATGATGGCGCCGAAGGCTTCTGCGATGGCGAGAACTAGTGCCATTGCTAGTCCAATCCATTCACCACCCAAGATGTAGCCAAGGCTGCCAACCCAAGTGGCAGTTATCACTGTCCATATTCCTGCGAAGAAGAAGAACCACTGCCTGTGCGGTGGATGTGCCTTCAGATAAGTTACATAGTTGATCTTGAGGGTGGGGAGGAAGTAAATGTCACGTGTGATGCCATCTAGACCGATTTTTGTGTATTTGCTGGCGATAAGTCGTCCGAAGGGGTAGAATGAGAAGATTGCCCCTCCTACTGTTCCTCCTCTTATGCTCATGACTATCACAAAATCGTTAAAGAAATCGCCATTATAGGGCGGACCAAGAGTGACCGCCCAGAGATGCGCGCCCACACATAACACACCCAAAAGGAACCATATGGTCAGCCAGCTTATAGGCTTTGGACTCCCAAGGCGGCGCTCGTAGAAGATATCTCGTATTTCAGCGGCTTTTCTGATGGCTTCTTCACTCGGTGATGGCATACGCTTGATTTTACCGACTATTCCCCAGAATTTTCGTCGCGTCTTAGAGTCAACACCCTCAGGATGAGCTTTGACTTGCTCATATAATTCAGTGAGCTCCTTTAGCACCTTATTTCACCATTTTTGCAGCACTCTACCCTCAGCTTCGTTTCGAGTCGGTCTAGAGGTGCTTCATCTTAAGCGACGGTAGATGAATAGTGTTATCATAATAGCGATAATTAGGCCTGTACTAGCTAGAAGTATCAAGGGGGCTAACCAAGGGTTGATTGGTGGAAAAACGAGAAAGGTGACGGTAATGTTTTGGATGTTGCTCCATGGACCGAAAAGTCCAGCGCTGTTGTAGGCGCGAACACGGAAATAATATGTCCCTTCAGAGTCTAAGGTCGCTGTGTAGTTGGGCTGTGATGTTGTCCAAGGAGCATCAGGCCAAAAGAAAAGAGGGGAGTTATCCATTTGTAATTCATAACCAGAAACGGAAACACCTTGATTGAAAGGTTGTGTCCAAGACAATGGAATTTTACCGTCGTTGCTGACATTCCCAGGGTTGTAGAGACTTATTGGTCCAGGAGGTCCTGCCCCATCAAAATCATATTTCACTAGGAAACCATCATTGCCTCCTACTAACCATCCGTCGGTTTCTCCAGAGACATAGAGACCATCGACAGCATCAGCGATATTTTGTGTTATGCAGTGTCCATCTCCACCCCAGCTGGTATTCCATAAAAGAGCTCCATCAGTGTCAAGGCTAAAGAGGGTTACAATTGTTGGTTGAGAAGACCAAGAGGATCTGCCCGCGATATAGACTTCATCAACCGTTGCTCTGAGGGAATAGCCAGCATCTTGGGATTCGGTATTATAGTTGTACGTCCAGTTCCATTGCTGAAAACCTGTCGAATTATACTTCAGGAGAATGAGATCGCTACTGCTGGATGTTTGGCTGGACGTGGGGCCTGTGACATACACACTTTCATTAGCCACAGCATTATCTACTGCTACTCCAAATCCCTCGTCGAAATATGTTCCTCCCCAAGTTGTGTTCCAAGCCTGTACACCCGAAGTGGAAAACCTAGCAAGGAAACCGTTGCTGGGTCCTCCACAGTAGCAAGACTCTCTTCCAGTAAAGTAAACACTATCCGATGTCACGGCAACTGAGGCGCCGTATTCATCTCCACTTAGTCCCCAAGTTTCTGTCCAGAGGACTTTCCCATCAAAATCGTACTTCACAATGACAGCGTCAGAACCACCAGCGCCAAAAGACCCTGTGCTGCCTGCCACATAGATTCCGTCAGAGCCAAGTGCGATATCTAGGAATTCGTCGTTTGCACCACCACCCCAGGTTACGTTCCATACTTCAACACCTGCTTGGTTTAGTTTTACAAGGAGCCCATCCAAGCCTGCACTTCCTGTAACAGTTCTTCCAGCTAAGTAGACATCGCTTGTGGTTACTGCTATATCAGAAGCTTCTTCAGCGAGAGGGGTCCCCCAAGACGTATTCCACATCTGAAGACCTTCGGTTGAGTACCTAACAAGGAGAATATCACTTGCCCCAGCGCCAAAACTGTTTGTAATACCTGCCGCATATACAGCGCCAACTGATGCGCTTGCACCTCGGAAACTATCTTGCAGTTTGCCCATCCACAATTCTCCCCATGGATCACCAAATCCTCTAAATTCACTGCGGACTGCAAGATTACTGCCTTCATTGATTGGCATAAGGGCTGCTGAAGAATTGATACCTAGAACAATGAAGAGTATTACGAGGAAAGCTGTAAAACGCATTCTAGTTAGCACGCAGAGACACCGCACAATACCAAACAAGCTTCATACTATATTTTAAGGCTTATTTTAGCGGTATTAGATGATTGTCTTAACTTGATTTAAGGGCTTGCGTAATACTATCCGCCTGTTTTTCCAGTTCATCACGAGGGGGCATCTTCCCGTAATCTGGTCCAGCCCTGATACGAAGGCCATCTCCAGAGAAACGAGGAATAATGTGAAGATGAACATGAAAAACATCCTGCCCTGCTACTTTACCATCAGCCAACCACAGATTCACGCCTTCGCAACGAAGCCCTGAACGTCTAAGCGCTGACGCAATTTTCATCCCAACCTTGAATATTTCGCCACCGATCCCTGGGTCTAACTTGGCTAGATTTGGGGCATGTTGTTTCGGTATCACAAGAGTGTGTCCTGGGGTTATCGGTCTGATATCCAGAAATGCTAAGACTTGATTGTCTTCAAATACCCTGGAGGAGGGTAGTTCTCCAGCTACAATCTTACAAAAAATGCAATCTTGCTCTTCCTGTTTCATATTCGTGATTTGCCTCCTGGAACTGAACCGATTCTAGGATTTGGGACGCCGACGCCGTAGGATAGGAAATATCTGGTCAGAGTTGATGATACGGTCGCCGTCAACTTTTACGGCAACAGGATATAACAGGAAGGGCTCGGTTTGAGGACCACCAAGACCACCATGGTTTCCTATGAGCTCCTCGTAAGCTGCGACTGTGCCGTCTTCGTAGACCGGCGAGATTATGACGAGATCACCGCTGTTCTTGTATTCGGCGAGTCGGCGTAACTGTTGTACCCGGATTTTCTCACGTCCGTATTGTGTCAATGGGTTTTTACCTTTGACGCGTCCAGTTCGAAGTCTGATGGAACCTCCTTTGCCAAGGAGTATTGGACCTTCGTTTCTTCCGCCATCAACAATAACGATTCCGACACCTTCATGGGCTACTAGCTGGTCGATTAACCCCGGATACTTTGCTTCCAAGTTATCTCTAGTCACCCGACTTACCCTGTGTGTGAAATAAACCTGTGCTAGATTCCCTGAGGCACAAACAACCACGTCCGCATCTTCAATATCCACTGCAGTGCTAGCTTCGATTTCCTTAGTTCGTCTATGGATGAACCCAGTGGATTGAAGAACATCGCCTTCACCGGCTTCTTTTCCTACCGCTTGCCTCTGCCCCTCGGCCAAATCCTCCGAGAGACCTGCGACATAGCCTGCATGGGCGTCTTGTGCTTTAACTTCTCCCACTTTAGCCCGTCCAGCTAGCAGTTCAGCAATGTATTCCTTTAGGGATAGTTTGTATCGCTGTTTGAAAGTCCAGCCCCAAGACTGGCCATGGTCCGCGAGGAGAAACAACTCGTAGGGACGAGGTGCATGGCGTTCGATTACACGGATAAGCCTGCGGAGCTGTTTATCAATTCCCTTTAGAGACTTGAGTGCGTCAGTCGAAATTGGTCCCGAATGATGCGCTATCTCGTCGTAACCAAGATATGTTGCATAAATCGCTGGAGATCCCCTTAGAAGGTCTTGACTCACCATCGCTGTGACGATGTCTCTCATGAAAACGTTCGTCGCAGCCCGTACAAACGGGTAGCCGTGAGCGAAGCGGTTCATCCGAGGCTTCCTTCGGGTAATCGTTTGTTTGATAATCTGCCCAATCTCGACGATAACGTCCCAAATAGTGTGGATGAGGGACCGGTTGAGGGCATAGGGATCAAGCAGATAGTAATACAAGTCCTCGCTACGTCGTCGACCTGCTTTACTGTCTTCTTTGGTGAGGGTACTCATTGTGAAGAAACTGAAGGAGGCGTCGCCGCTGAGTAGATTGCCCACACTTGAACCGCCATTTGTAAGGAGGCCCTTTCCTGATGAGGCACGGTCATCAATAAATTTAGCATCACTAGGGCTGTTTGAGACTACCATGCGTTTCTCTCGTTTGAGGAACCACCGGAAGGCAGGAATGTCGTCGTTGTTACCGTGAAGAATGCCTGCCTGGCAAGAGGAAGTCATGGAAGGGATACCACAGTCCCATTGAACAGCTTTGTGGCTACCTGAATCCAGTATCTTCTGAAAAGTGGGCATGTATCCTCGCTCGAGGGCCTTCTGCAAAGCCTGATATCCAAGACCATCAATCTCGATAGCGACAAGCCCTGGTGTCTCGGGAACACCCTTCATCCCCGCCTTCGCCCGGAGACGCCAACGAACAATACCTTGGAAGAAGGAGGAATCCTCATCAATGCCAACCGCGGAAAGGAAAATCGTGTTGACTGCTGAGAGGAGAAGGCTGCCAACGAACGCGTCTAATAGAAACAGGACAGTGAAGTCGGGAAGGATTAGCTGAAGATAATAGAGAATGAAGGTATTCACGATAATAATGAGGACAAAAGAGATTGCAAAGCCTAACCACCAACGAGCAGCCTGGGTAACCAGCTTGGTAACAAGAGGCCGAATCAAGAGATTAATGACAGCCAAAAGCGCCACAGTAAGATAAGCAATACCCAACCTAGTGAGAATATCACCACCAGTGATGCCGATTTGAATCCCAGGTAAGAATAAAGCAGTCCAGATAAGACAGACCACGTTAAAATTCCACATCAAGACCAAGCGGCCCATGCTGAGGCTTTTACCTTCTAAATCACCGAGTTGCCAGACTAGCATTGCTCCGACAAAGAAGACGTTTATCGCTAATAGCATGAAGAAGACATTAAACGCTTGGAACATTAGTTGCCAGAGCCCAGTTGTGGTCATTCCCGGGTAGAGGACTTCGAGTATGTAACTTGAGACGCTGGCGACTATGCAGAGTGCAGACACCCACAGGCCGAGGGGGATAGCCCACCATTTCTTGTAGGCGGTTCCTAGTGCTACAATCATCCCTATGATTCCTGCAATCGCAAGAATCCATCCAAAGATGAAGAGCCAGTTGAAGATCATAGGCAGCGTGAGTCCTGCTTCTCCCATCGCTGCTATTAATGCATCATATACCGCTGGTTCAAGGCTTGATAGGTAACTGGCTACTTGTCCTGGTGATGAGAGGAGGCCTCCGCCAAAAAGTGCAACGACAAACATAACCAGGTAGTCGATTCCTGCTATGACTCTGACAGCTCGTGGAGCAACCTCTAATTTTATTGGACCTTTAGGCTTTTCATCGGTCAAATAGACACTTCCTCAAGAGATTATTCGTGGACCCGATACGTCCTCTTCGATAAGGGGAGCCTTCTATGGTGAAAGGCTTTAGAAGCTAAAAAGCTTAACCTCGCCTGGTTGTTGTTCGATGCGAAAGGCTTTTTTTATAAAAGGAACGCGTCTCAAGTAATCCTCTGAGATAGGTGAAGCGTTGATGAAAGGATGGACAGGTAAGTTAATCCGAGCAAATTTGACCACCCTAAAAGCGAAAATTGAGAAGTACCCCAAGGATCTAGCCCTCGAGTTTGTTGGAGGGCGTGGCTTTGCGATTAAGACCCTATGGGACGAGGTGCCAGCAGGCACTGATCCTCTCTCCCCTGAGAACAAGTTCATTGCTGCTCTTGGACCGCTTGCAGGGTTGAATATGCCCAATGTGGGTAAAACCTTAGTGGCAGGTAAGAGTCCACTCACAGGCGGTTATGGTGACGGCAATCTAGGCACTAACTTTAGCGTTCATCTACGCCGGTCAGGTTATGACTTTCTAATAGTTGAGGGAAAGGCCAAAACTCCTCAGTATCTTCTAATTGAAGATCAGGACATCAGCTTCCGGGACGCAGACCATCTCTGGGGGAAAGGTACCTTTGAAGCGGAAGCTAAGCTCGTGAAGGACCATGGAAGGGGAGTTGGAACCCTCCTTATCGGTCAAGGCGGCGAAAAACTTGTGAAATACGCCGTAGTCCGGTCCCTCCTAGGCCGAGCGGGGGGCCGCCCCGGTATGGGCACGATCATGGGCTCAAAACACCTCAAAGCAATCGTCGCCAAAGGAACCGGCATGCCAGAACTCCATGACCCAGACACCTTCGAAAAACTAAGCAAAGAAGGATACAAAGACATCAAAGACAAGCCAGCCACCCCATCCTGGAAAGAACAGGGAACGATGCAGGTCTGGGATTGGGTGCAGAACGTTGGCTATGTGTTACCGACGTATAATTTCCAGGAGGGTGTGTACGAGCACGCGGATAAACTTAGCTGTGAAGTTATGCAGGAACTACGAGTGAAGACCCTAGGTTGTCCTCGGTGCACGATTAGATGCGGTCACTGTATTGAGGATACGGATGGTCAAATAGTCGAGTTGGACTATGAGAACGTCGCCTTACTAGGATCAAATACAGGTATGCGGGACCTCCGTGAGGTGGGAACCCTGAACCGATTGGCCGACGATTATGGTGTTGACACAATCTCCCTTGGCGCCTCTATCGCATTTGCAATGGAGGCTTCAGAGAAAGGATTGATTGATGAGAAAATCGAGTGGGGCGACTTCCAGAAGGCTCGGCAACTAACTGAAGATATCTGTCATCGTCGAGGCAAACTCGGTCAACTCCTCGCTGATGGTACTCGTATAGCTGCAGAAAAAATCGGTAAAGGCTCCATGGACTTTGCAATGCAAATCAAGGGTTTAGAGATTTCAGGCTATGACTGTCACGCTGCACCTGGTATGGCACTGTCCTTCGGAGTATCCCAAATTGGTGCACATCACAAGGAAGCCTGGATTATCACCTGGGAAATTGAGCATGGTAGGGAAGGCTATCTTGAGGGTAAGGTTGACGAAGTTATTCGGTTACAGAGACTTCGTGGTGGAATGTTCGAGAATCTGGTTAGTTGTCGGTTCCCGTGGATCGAGGTTGGTTTTGAACTGGACTGGTATCCAAGGTATTTTGCGGCGGCTACTGGTTTGAAGTGGTCACTGGAGGACTTGTATAGGGTGTCTGACCGATGTTACTCTCTGATTAGGTCTTACTGGGTGCGGGAGGCAGGCGGTGACTGGAGTCCTCAGATGGATATGCCTCCAGCCCGTTGGTTTAACGAGCCTTTGACGAAAGGTCCGCTAGCTGGATCTACTCTTGACCGTGATGGATTTGACAAGCTGCTCTCATGGTATTACGAGAAGCGTGGATGGGATGACCGGGGCATTCCCACGAAAGCGACGCTCAAATCCTTGGGTCTTGAATGGGCAATCCCAGATTTAGAAAAGGTTGTCAAACTGAACTAGCCACACCTCTTCTACCTAACGAGGGGGAATTCCTTCCTACTGAGGTTCTAGTCCATCTACCAGGCGCCCCGATGGGCAATGGACATTATTGCAGGGATGACCTCAGCTGGCTCGTTTAGTTCTTCACTGATGTATGCACGACCACCTGTAAGATGTGCCATGTAAAAGGCTAGGAAGGGAATTAGGCGGTTTTCTTTTATACCGACTTCGATTAAACTGCTTAGACCTTGTTCTTGAGCGCTCTTTCGTAGTGAGCCCTCGATGATATCGTGGTGTCTTTTGTCCTTAATCTTGAAGAACTCTTTGTGTAGGTTAACCGTTATAATTGGGATTCGTGCATTGCCTAAAAGATGGCACTGGTAGAGCACGTCAGCGATGGCTTCTGGTAGACCAATGTCCACGCTTTCACTTCTACCGAGTCGGATATTTGGAAGAAAATCACTGAACACAACGACCAAGGGCACCCCGCCAGGGTTTCGTCTTTTTTCTCTTTTGAGCGTTTCCAAAGCCTTCTGTAACCCTGCAGCAAGGGGAGTGTAGCCTGATAGACGGAGCGCCATTAATTTAGCTAGTAGGCGAGTCCAGTTAGCTGTTGGCGCTTGGACTTCTGCTGCACCCCAGTCTTTTAGCGCGATTAAACCAACTCGGTCCCTTGTTCCCTCCAAGCATGCCTTGAAGGAGAGAAGCGAGCGTTGCAGTTTATCAAGACTCTTCAACATGGATACACTTAGGTCAAGTACAAAGACGATTGTTAGAGGTGTTTTCGCTCTGTAACGTTTCTCTCTGACATCCTGTGGGCGAATCTGTACCTTGAGTGGTTTTTGTCTAGTGCGGGCGCTATGAGGGGCTGCTGCAGTAATTGAGGCAGGTATGTGAATGCTTCTAGGAGAGCCGTGGGGAATCCCAGCACTCTGGAGTGCACCACCTTCTGCTTGGTGAGAACGAGCGGATCCTGTGCGTCGCCAAACCTGACGGGCAGCCCATTTTGGTGCTCGGTGACGAACGAAGAAAGGTGATCCTAAGAGGTCTTCTGGCTGGAAGAGTGGCTTCCCTTCGTCAAGACGAATCAAAGTGGGGAGCTTTGTTCGTGTAGCCCCTGAATCACTAGTGATAGTGAAGGAGGGTTTGCTTCTAGAGGATGGTGGGGCAGCCGCTGTTGTTGGCGATGACTGGGAGGATCCCTTGTGAGTTGCACGCTTAAACTTCCCTCTCCCGCCTGGTGGACTTCCTCCACTAGTGGTGGTTGGCATGATGAACCCAGGGC
>JAEOTB010000066.1 GCA_016840065.1 Candidatus Hermodarchaeota archaeon
AGTGGTCTCGCCAAATTTTCTCCACCCATCAGCGTTCTTTTGTACGAGTGGCCAGACTTCCTCGGGGTCTTCTCTTCGCGCATCATCCGTGGCCTTCTCTACGATGTCTTTCCATAGCTGGATTCCCTCTGCTCTTCCCAACACTTCAGTGAGGGCCATGAGGCGGTGATAACGCAGGACTTCGGTTGCCCGGGATGCGTCTAGTTGGAGAACATCGATTTCGGATTCTCCAACCGGAACCCGTTGTTTTGGGCTGAGCTCAGCGAGGGTCCACTTAATGACGACGTTACGAAAATCAGGGTTCGCATTGACAAACTTGTATTCGACACCTAGTAGGCTGAAATCGCCTTCCTCGAATTCGGGGGTTGTCCTCTGAATGGTCTCTTCATACCGCTTTCTCAGCACAGGAATGTACTCATCGAGAATTTCGGGTTTCAATTCTCTGATGTATTTGAGTATGTTATTAACGAGTCTTAGGTTTCCTGTAAGCAGTTCGTCAAGTTTGATTTTCCTTCGTGATTCGGGGTTCCGTTTTCTGAAGTGTTTAATATCCATAATTCTTCATCTTCACTATCTTCGCCTAGCTATTCCCGGTCTTTCCCAAGCTTCCGGGTGAGCTCTAGACTCGGTTGCTCGGGATCCTTAAGGAATCGAGTATCCCAACGAAACTCGTCGCAAAAGGCAGCATGATGGAGGGTCTGGGTTCGCCGCATGAAATGGGTTCTTGACTCGTGATTGAACTCGGGCGCATCCCCAGCGTAGCAAGTGGCAAGGTAGGCCCAGTCCGGGTCCTCCAGATCCTTGAGGACTTCATGGATGATGCATCTGTCAAATCGAAAGACTTCGCTATGCTCATCGAACACGCTCTCGACAAAGTCGCCCAGCCCTATCTCACTCCAGCTTTTGATCGCGTTTTGTCTCATCTCTGGGCGTCGGGGGCTTTCTTCGCCTTTCTCTTCCCGCTCCCTTCGCTCCTCCTCCATTCTAACTTGTTCAGCTTCATGCCGCTTACCCACTATACGTTTCCATAAGGAGATAGCTTCCTCGCGTTCTAGTATATCTGGCAAGGTTTTGACTGTGTGATAGGATAGCCGCTCGCCCGCCATGATAATATTCCAGATTCTGATTCCGATTTCCTTCGAACCCGAAGGAAGAGTTTCAGTCAGACCCAGATGTTTGATAACATAGAGGAGGATAGCATCCTTGAGAACAGGATGGGCATTCAAGTGGTCAAGGTTCCTAGTAATTTCTTCGTGGTCTAACGAACCAGTATCGATTCTGAAATCCTTCACGACATCCGTTAAGCGCTTGGTTAATCTTTGGATGTACTTGGCGGCGATCTTCGGTTCGAGTTCACCAAGATACTGGAGGATCGAATCCATTCTTTCAAAGAGTCGGCGTATCCACTTATTCAGAGTAATCTTTCGAATTATGTCAGGATTGTATGCCTTGTAAATTTCAACTTTCATTGATTTTCACCTTTAGGTTTTTCATCACGAATCGGGGGAGATGCTATCAAAGAACTCCTTGGGTGGGTGGGCGTAATCCTTAGTGATTCGGGTATCGTGGACTATGACATCGCAGTAGGGGTCTCCCCGAGCTATTGTGAGCTCCATCGTCATCTTGAAACACTTGTTACTGCTCCGGATATTCTCAAAATCGCCATAGCAGCAAACAAGGTACTTGAGTTCCCGGTCTACTAGGTCATCTAGTGCTTCATCCCAGTAGCAGCACTCTTTACGAATGACCAGTTTACCGTCCTCGACCTCGCCCACAACGCGTTCCCATACGCTACTCTCCGGGGTAGCTTGAATTACATTTTCATAGAACTCCTCAAGGGTCTGGTACCGGTCCTCTTGGTCGGCTAGCCCCTCACGAATGTAGTCGTCGATGTGATGCTTGAAGATTCTAACTGCTTCGTCACGCGGAAAGGTTTCAGTCAAGACCTGAAGGTTTGTGTACTGAGGAATCAACGCAGAACGCAGGAAAATCCGGTGTGTAACTCCCACCTTCTCGGAGTCCCATCTCTTATCACCAGTAAGATGCAACAACCTGATGTGATAATTGAGATAGAATCCAGCAAGCTCGGGAAACTCCCTAAGACATGCTAAACCAGCAAGAAGAGTGGAAATATCAACACTCTTCAAGGCAAGATAATCTGTTCTCACAATCCCACGGTATCGAACCTCAAGGTTGGCAGTGTATTCAGCCATTCTCTTCGGCTGCTGTGCCTTTACCGTCCTAAGGAGGTTGTCAAACTTCTTTAGAAAGCGTTTCGCAAACTCCAGGACTTGATGTTCATAAATTTCCTCTAAATAATCTGGGCGATACTCTCCAATTCTCCTAAACTCCATTTTCTGTTTCCCTCACTAATCCTCTTTGTCAGCTAGAGGCCAGATACTATCAAAGAACTCCCTTGATGGATGCTCTACATCTTCGGCGATACGCATATCGTGATATACACAATCACAATACGGGTCACCTCTTGCGATGGTGTGCTCCATTGTAAGTTTGAAACGCTTGTTGAGTAATCGAACGTTTGTGAAATCTCCAAAGCAGCACACATAATATTTGAGTTCACGATCATCTAGATCGTGGAGTGCGACATCCCAATGACATGAGTCCTTGCGCGTTATGAGTTTGCCCGCTTCAACCTCGCCCACTACTCCAACCGAACCAGTATTCTCTGTCTCCATTGATAGTATGTCCTGCCTGAGTTCTTCAAGGGTCTGAAACCTTTCTTCCTCATCAGCGATTCGCCACTTCACATATTCGATGACATGATGCTTGAATAGTTCAATCGCATTGGTGCGGTTGGTGACAGCTGTCAACACCTCGAGGTTTGTATACCGGGGGACCAAGGCTGAGCGTAAATACGTTCGCTGGGTGATTTCCACCTTCTCAATTTCCCAAAAGGTCTCTTTAGGTAATTGCAGGAGCTGGAAGTGGTAATTGATATAGTTCCTTGCTAGCTGTGGATAATCACTCAGGTGGTCCAGCCCGGTAGTTAGGGAAGAAACATCAGCTGGTTTGAGTGAAAGATACTCCCCGCTCCAGAGTGCCTTGTATCGAGTAGAAAGGTATTCCATATACTGGGTCAAGATTTTTGGCATCTTTTGCTTGACGACACCTAGTAAGTGTTCAAGGTTCTGTAGGAGGCGTACCGCAAAGGTCTTCGGTTGATGCTCCTGTTTTTTGTCTAATACTTCTTCGCGATATTTCCCAACATGCCTAAACTTCATCGGTTGATCATCTCATTGGTTCTATTCTTTGTCAGCGAGTGGCCAAATGCTATCGAAGAACTCCTTTGAAGGGTGTTTGAAGTCCTTTGTGATTCGGGTGTCGTAATAGACACAGTCACAGAAGGGGTCTCCAGCGACGAGAGTGCCATTCATGGTGAGCTTGAAGTGCTTATTGAAGGATTGGACTCCCTCGTAGTCTCCGTAGCAGCAAACGAGAAACTTGAGCTCTTCGTCAGGGATGTCCGCTAATAGGGAATGGTGGAGGCAGCTGTCTCTGCGTGTAATCAGTTTCCCATCTTTTACTTCGCTAATGTTAGTCACGATACCCCATTTCTCTACATTGAGCAAAAACTCTCTAAGTTCCTCTAGTGTCTGGAACCGGTCGTCCATCTCTGCTATACGTTTCTGCATGTAGTCATTGATGAAGTCTTTGAAGAGCTGAATCGCCTTCTCACGGGGGATGGTCTCTGTTAAAATCCGTAAGTTGGTGTAAACAGGGAGGTACCTAGCCCGCATCCAGGTTCGCAGAATGATTTTTACTTTCGCGCTTTTCCATTTGGTCTCTTTGGCTAATTGCAGGAGTTGGAAGCGGTAATTGAGATAGAGTCTAGCTAGTGCGGGGTACTCCCTTAAGTGGATCAGCTCTGTAATCAGGGGTGAGACATCACTCTCGTCTAGTGAAAGATAATCGCTCTTCATGAATTGCTGATACCGTTTCTCTAGGTTTGCCACATATTCAGCTAGCGTTTTTGGCTGCTGTGCCTTAACTATTCCCAGAAAGTGATCGAAACTTTTCAGTATGGATTTCGCATACTCTTGAGGTTGATACTCCTGTGTTAGTTCGTCCATAACTTCTGGGCGACACTCGCCAACATGTGTGAATTTCATAGTTAATCACCTTCATTGATTCTTGGATTCGCAGCCACCAATGCAGTAGGAATTCCCTCTCATGGTGGTGTGTTCTATTGCTAGCTTGAAACCCTTGTTGAAAATTCCTTTATTTGCGGATTCTCCATGACAAACGATATACTTGAGTTCACGGTCAAAGAGCTCCTTCAACGCTACATGGGTACAATCCTCATGCATAACCAATGGGTCGAGAGCTTGGAATTCAGAAATATGATGTTTGTAAAGCTCAATTGCCTTTGAGCGGTCGATGACAGATGTTAGAGCCTGGAGGTTAGTATATCGAAGGAACAGCGCTGAACGCAGGTAGGTTCGTTGAGTAATCTCAACTTTCTCAGTTTCCCACTTGGTTTCCTTGGGTAGATTTAGGAGTTGGAAATGATAGTTCAGAAAATATCGTGCTAAATGCGGGAATTCACTTAGATGAGTCAGCTCTTCAACCAGGGGAGTAACATCCTCATTATCTAGTGAAAGATACTTTCCCGTCCAGAGGCGGTCATATTGTGCCACAAGTGTTTCCGCATACTTAGTGACAATCGTTGGATGCTTTTCATTGACGATTCCTAGCAGGTGATTAAGGTTTTCTAGGAGGTGTTCCGCAAACGGTTTTAGTTGATGCTGCAATACCTCATCCAAGATCTCTTCATAGTATTTCCCAACATTCCTATAATACACTCTTTCATCACCATTGATTCTAGCTTTCAGTCGTCTTGATCTCTACCAAGATTTCGGGTGAACTCTAAATCGGGCTGCTTGGGGTCTTTGTGGAATCGATTATCCCAGTAAAATTCGTCGCAGAAGTCTCCGTGATGGAGGGTCTGGGTTCTTCGTAGGTATTTGGTCCCGAAGGTGTTGTATTCGGGTGCGTCTCCAATGTAGCAGGTCGCGAGATATGCCCAGTCGGGGTCCTCAAGGTCCTTGAGGGCTTCGTGGGTGATGCAACAGTCGAACCGGAACACTTCGCTATGCTCATCAAAGACACAGGCTACGAAGTCTCCCAGACCTGTTTCGGTCCAGTGTTTGATGGCTCTTTCTCTCACTTCAGTGAGTGAGAGGATGCCTTCACCCTTTTCTTCTCTCTCCTTCTGCCTTTTCTCATACTCGGCTTTTTCTGTTTCTAGTCTTTTGGCAACTACCTTCTTCCATAAGGGGATTGCCTCCTTGTTTCCGAGGAGATCTGCGATGGTCTTGGCCCTATGATAAGCTAACCGTTCATATGCCTTGGTGGTGTTGAGGCTCCTGAGATCGATTTCTTCAGAACCTGAAACAGGTAGTTCTTGTAAATCTAAGTGCTTGAACACATAGAGGATGACGGCGTTTCGCAGATCCGGATGCGTATTTAGATGGTCTAAATCCTTGTTGATTTCTCCGTGGTCTAAGAATCCTGTGTCCATCTCGAAGTCCTTTATGACATCGGTTAACCGCTTCGTCAAGGCTGACACATAGTTGGTGGTGATTGTTGGTTTGAGTTCGCTCAAGTAGCGGAGAATCGAGTTTGTTGATTCGAGGGCTTCGCGTATTCTTTTATTGGGCGTTGTCTTCCTGATTGCGTCAGGATTCCAGGCTTTGTAGACCTTAATCTCCATTTTCTCCACCCATAGTTCGGGCTATTACTCTGGTGGCTGGAAGCTGGGAGGCGTGAAAACCAGCTTATCTCTCTCAATGAGTGAGAGAACACTCTATTTCTATGATAAAAGGCTTTCCATTTGGGCTAATAAAGTATCATGCGCTGAGAACGCTAATGGTCCTCT
Organism: Candidatus Hermodarchaeota archaeon; assembly: GCA_016840065.1. GTDB lineage: Archaea > Asgardarchaeota > Hermodarchaeia > Hermodarchaeales > Hermodarchaeaceae > YT-063. The sequence goes on from JAEOTB010000066.1 coordinate 5,900, forward strand.
TCTGTCACGCTATAAGGTTTAGGGGTTCTAATTGATTTCAGGAACGCCTCTTCCTCACCCATGACAGGAGAAGGAACAAGACACTGGATAATACTGTCTTGAGTGCAAGCTTGTGTCGCTACTCCCGCTTAGCCCTCTCTCCACACAATCAGACCCCAATACTCCTTGAGTGCCCTGGACACAGAGCCTGATGTTTTAAGACTCGAACGTGCCCAGAGCTCCACATTGTCATCCAAGCCAAGAGCAACTAGCTTCTGGCAGGCAAAGAGCGGCGACACATCCACGCTCACCAACCGATTCTTGTTGAAATGGAGTTCTCGTAAATCAGTGCAATAGCTGAGGGGAGCAAGATCCACCTCCACCAGCTGGTTCTTGGAAAAACTGAGCCATTGTAGGTTGGGGCATCGACTGAGGGGAGTAAGATCTACTTCGTTCAGATGGTTCTTGGAAAGGCTGAGTGATTTCAGTTTTTGGCATTGGCTGAGGGGGGAGAGATCCACCTGAATCAACCAATTGTTGTTAATAAGAAGTGTTTGTAGTTTTTGGCATTGGCTGAGGGGGGAGAGATTCACCACTGCGAACTGGTTGTCCGATAGCCAGAGCTTTTCTAGATTGTAGCAATGGCCTAGAGGAGTAAGGTCTACCTTCATCAACCGGTTCCTGGAAAGGCTAAGGGTTTGTAGTTTCTGGCATTGACTGAGGGGAGACAGGTCAATCGACGCGATGATTTCTCGACTGAGGTTGATGCTGGTTTCGTCGGTGCTAAACGTTTCTCGTATACGTTCTCCTCTGTGGGTTAGGTATTCGATTTCAACTGTTGATTCAGAACTTCTCTCTGGCACACATTTTGTCTCCTAAACGCAGATTCTTTATTCGCTTGCCTCAAAGTTGAAGATGAACATCACGACTGAAGAAGTTCTCGCAACTGGTCTAGAATCTCCGGTTTTTCCACAAGAACCCCAAGCATACCTACTAGCTCAACAAGGAACTTGATGTCATCGATACCAAGTCTCCCAAAGAGCTCGGTAAGTTGTTCGGTTCCCTGTATCGTTCTGAAGAGCTTCTTGATGGTCTTTTCTCTGGACACAAAGAACTCTAACATTAGTTTCCGGAACGGGCTAGTATCCTCTTCAGAGATCTGGAAGAACTCCCAACACACAATCCTCAGGTTTCGTAGGAGGGCCTTACCCTGTTTGGTACGCCACCACTTCGTTCCTTCAGCCTCTTCTTCGGTGACGAATATGCGCGCTGCCCGGCAATAGAGCTTCTCTACCAATCTGCTATCTTTGGGCTTTCGGTGCCCAGCTACCTTAACAAGACCGGCAGCCTCGAGCTGATCGAGATGTCGGTAGATGGTTTTGATGGTCTTTGTAGGCCTTTGGGTTTCAGGGTCTTTGAAGATGCCGTGGATCTCTTTCACTGTTAAGGGTCCTGTGATTAAGGCTTTGAGAATAATACCATGCCTTTCAAATAGTTTCAGTTGGTCCCTTCCAATAAACAAAATGGGTTCGGGCTCTGTCGTGATAAAGTCTTGGTGTTCTCCAGAATCTGGTCCATCTGTGGGGTTCATTGTGGTTTAAGCTCCTTCTATGAGTTGTTGTTCTTTTGAGCTAGTTAGATAAGAAGCTAGTGATTGGAAAGCTTTGTCCTCTATTGGCACTTATGGTAATACTAATATATAGCATTGTCTACCAATGACATACTATGTCATTCATTGGTCATATAGCGTCACCAATAAATCAGTAATGACAGCATCATCATAAGACGTGAAAGAAATGATAAGCCAAACAAAGGAAGAACAATCCATCCAAGAAGTAATAGAACGATTCCAGAAAGCACAAGCCACAGGAGACGAAAAGGAATTCCTAAAGATATGGCACCCCAAGGCTCAACGATTCAGTATCGGTTTCAGCAAAGAACTCTTCGTTTTCTCCACAGAAGACATCCTCAAACTCCAGTTTGGAGGAATCCGACAACAGAAAGAGAAGGACCCCGATTTCGTTGTCACCTACAAGATGTGCAAGATTCAGCGTATCACGGTTCAACCAGATGCCCTAACCGCTTCCGCCTACACAACTTGGCAAATGAAGATAAAAGAAGAAGTCGTTGGCGACCACTCCACTTTCCTCAACTTCGTGAAAGTAGATGGAAACTGGATGGTAGCAAACGTTGTGGATCGTGGTGCTGAACCTAAGAGTTCTTAGGTTCACTATGTCCTGCATGTAGCCCTTCATCTACCACAAAAAGGCGAAACACTCAATTAGTAGGCGGTATTGAAGAACGGTGATGAACCAGAGAGCCGCTATCGCTTTCAGTATATTCTTGCTTACTAATTTTCTATCATCCGCTGTTACATACAATACGCCTTTGACTTGTCAGTTTAGCAGCAGTTTTCTGGATTCAGATGGCAGGTCTCCAGTTCAGAGAGGGGTTTCACTAGTCACCACTAAGGGGGAGCCATCAGATAGGCTGAAAACCCTGATTCACCCTAACCTTGATGACACTCCCACCCTACCCAGCGACTTGAGCTTCAATATCACGTCCAATGAGGGCTATTTTGATGGACTCAACTTGTTCGATCCTCGCGGAGAGATTGAGTATAAATCGGTCATCATGAATCTCGAGGGGGATATCATTGTAGAGAGGCCTTATTGGAGAATGGTGGAATTCATCAATTCGACACACGTTCTAGGTTTTTGCTCTGAACATGAAGCAGCACTTTGGAATGTTTATGAAGGAACTGAAACACGATTAGGTATCCAAGGCCACCACGAATTAGAATACAACTGGATAAATAACACCATTCTAACCTTCAAGGCATACGTTGTCACAATCAATGAAACGCAATACAAGTATGACATGATTGAAGAATACAACCTGGAAGGGGAGCTAGTCTGGTCTCTGGATACACAGGATATCATCTCTCCCAATCAGTGGTGCCCTTTCAAGGATGGCTTCACCGAAGCTGATATCACTCATTCGAATTCAATATTCTTTGATTCAGAAGAAGACACCTTCCTATTCAACGTTAGAAACGTAAATACCTTCTACAAAGTAGACCACAAAACTGGAGAGATCCTTTGGGGTTTAGGAGAGTACGGCAACTATTCTTTATACGATTCCAATGGTAATCCCAAGGATAACCTCTTCTACCATGCTCACGCTGTCGAGCAGGTTGACGACAACACCTTCATTCTCTTTGATAACGACTATCATAACCAGACTAACCCCACCTATCCACGTTCACGCATCCTCGAAATAACCATCAACGAAACCACCATGACCGCAAACGAGTCTTGGTCATGGATTGCCCCCCAGGATTATTACTGCACCTACTTTGGCGATGCAGACCGGCTACCAAACGGAAACAGGCTAGCAGTCTTTGGGGTCCACTACGGTCCTAGGATTGTTGAGGTTTCAGAGGAAGGTGAAATCGTTTGGCAGCAGGAATTCTCCAGTGGGAATACAATCTACCGAGTGGAAAGGTTTCGCTTTGAACCAATTCTTAGCAGCCCTCCCGATATCCACGTAAATTCCTCAGAGAACGTGAATGTTACCTGGCAGGCATTCTACAATTTCCGCCCCAAGAGAGACATAAACGGAACCTACGCCCTGTACCTAAACAACTCTGAAATCGCAACAGGCATTACCACCTACGACAAGCTCTGGCGCCCCACTAACTTAACCTTCAGTGTGGGTGTACTAGAAGATGGACTCTACAACGTCACCCTTGCAGTAACCGATGGAGGGGGACACCAAGCCACAGATAGCCTTAACATGACCATTGGACCATTCTACATCGAGCGAGAAGGCCCAACAACTATTGAGAAAGGACAGGAGGGCGAGATGATACGATGGAGCGGGTTCACCAACAACCCTCTGTTCTACAACATCACTCTGAACAGTACTCTGCACACATCTAATATGTGGGATGGTGAAATCATAACACTTGATCTCGACTTGCTAGAAGAAGGTAGCACTCGAGTGATATTCCGTCTCTACAATGGAACCGAACTCGTACACACAGACGATTTCTGGGTCGACGTGGCACCTCCAATCCTACCCGTCATTACGCCCTCCCAACCAAATGATATAACGATAACCTGGAGTGGCACACAACCCCTTTCATGGACCCTAACTGACAATTTCCCATCATCATGGAGTCTATTTCTAGAAGGAACAGAGGTGACCAGTAGTTCGTGGACTTCTCAAACATATCTCCTCAACTGGACCGTACCCCTTCTAGACGAAGGCGAATACAACATCACCGTTGTCGCTTCTGATCTTGCTGGACAAAGGACAATCAACACCACCTGGTTAACCGTAGAGTTCCCCAGCCCGCCCATAATCCTTTTTATGTCAGGGGAAACACAATTTCTGTGGGGACAGGAGAACGCTATCCTGACATATGAGATTCATGGTGGGGTTCAATGGGCTTTGTGGAAGAACGAGGTTCAGATACGAGGGGCAGGGCTATCAGGACACCTGCTAGAGATTGAGATAGAGAATTGGCAACCAGAAGGGTGGAGCCTGGGTATCCATAATATCACTTTGGAGGTAACAGATAGTTCCGACGCCTCGTCAACTCTCACCCTCTGGATTCAGATAATACTATCTCCAGGTGATCCTTACGCCGATGCCTGTATTGCTTCACATTCTGATTGGTATCTTCATGGAGATAACGCTGTGGGAGCACCTGACAATGCCTTCGCAGAGATCTTCCTGGATTACGGAAACGGCTACGTAACCCTTGATATGGGTGCGGGAGAAGAGATACTGGATGGTATTGGTGCTGACTTCTGGGTGGTGGCCCAGGGCGGCGAATACAACGTCCGGGTCAGCAACAGCCTCACCACCGCCTTCATCACTATTGGCACAGGTCAAGGTTCCCAAGAATACAACCTAACCGGGACAGGATTAATCGCCGCACGTTATGTAAGAATCACCTACCTAGACGGTGCAGATGTTGAAGTTGATGCCATCGTTGCCCATAACTACAATCAAGCAGGAGGCGACACGGAAGCCCCCCTCATTACAGGGCTGGAGGACTTCTGGGTTCTAGAAACGCAGACAACAACCTCTTTCATCTGGGAAACCTATGATGCAAACCCCTGGAATTACAGCTTGTACGTCAATGGTAGCCTATACGAAACTGGTCCATGGAATGGCTCAGACATAACCCTCACTCTCGAAATCACTATGACAGGGGCTTGGCAGAAACAAAATGTGACACTAGCTCTCTTCGATGTTTGTGGCCAGCAGAATCAGGATTCAGTCTTGGTTGACATTCTCCCCATCGATAACGACAATCCACAGATTTTCGGTCCAGATGACTTCTGGATCCTTGAGACGCAACCAACCTTCTCTTGGATCTGGACGGGCCAGGATTTAACACCAAGCAACTACTCCATCTTCGTTGACGGGATCTTCTATGAGGCTGGTTTGTGGGACGGGTCAGATATTCCCTTCAGTTACAATGTGAGCCGGATAGGACTCCTGACAATCACTCTCACTCTCTGTGATTTCTTCGGTCACCAGACAGTTGACACGGTTCTGGTTGAAGTCCGATCGCTTCTCAGCGGACCAGCTGACCCAATCCTAAAACTAGCCTTGACTGTATTCGTTCTGGGTACCTTTCCTGTTCTATCAACGCTCCTCTACCTGACTCGCCGCCGCAAGTGAGCCCCCTAGGACATTGTACGGGGCTCTGCCTGACTCACGCCTGACCAGTAGACATCGTTATCTTGTTCATCGGAAGAGCTCCCAATCTCTCAGAAAGTTGCTGCTTCATAAGATATTAGGGCTTCAAGCACTTTGTACTCTCATGTCTGATACAGCAGTACTTTGCCCCAAGTATGCATGGTTAGTACTGACCCTAATAGGGATTATCGATTTGGCAAGAGGCGTCATTCACACCTTCTTTGTTGAATTCGCCGCCACAAACATCGCAGGCCTCAATCTGTCGGTAGTGACACAAGACCAGCTGTTCCTTCTAGCGCTCTTTGGGGTGTCTAACTACATGACTGGAGCCATCTTCCTTCTCATCGCGTTCAGAGCAAGGCACCTCGTTCCAATAATGCTCCTATTTGTGCTTGGACTATTCATGCTCCCCACAATCATCCTCATGGCGGTTCTCCAACCCACAGCCCCTCTATCGGGAGGTGGTCTAATCGGTCCTGCCTATTTACTACTCTGCGGAATCACGATAATCGTCCTTACTGTAAGAGACCGGACGTTCCTCATCCGTTCATTAAGAGGTGGATGAGTTAAGGAGTTAATGCCACACTAAGACATTGCCTTTATCTAGCCCAGCGGCGAGGTAACGCCCATCTGGTGAGATGGTCAGCGTCCATACTTCACAATCAGGTGAAATGTTAAGTAGGAGATAGATGACCAACTGACTCGGTAGTGATTATGTCCTCATACGTTGCTGATTTTGGACCTTTCGATGGTCGTATCTGGCTTAACGCCGCAAGTATTGGGCCCCTTCCCAAGGTAGCTGTCAAGGCTGCCCAGGAGGCTATCGAGAGGAACATCTCCCCTCATCTGTTGCCCATCGAGTTGTATCGTGAGATTCCCAGTCGCCTCAAAAGAGCGCTAGGCGAGTTGATTAGTGTTAACCGCTGGGAGATTATCATTGGTAACAGCACCAGTTACGGGCTACACCTCCTCGCCAACGGCATCCCCTTCAAGCAGGGGGACGAAGTGCTCTTGGTCAAGGGCGACTTTCCAGCTAGTATCTTACCCTGGCTTGCCCTCAGGAAACAGGGCGTCACCGTCCGTGAAATTGAACCGAAGGGTCCTGTCCTTCAGGCAGAAGACGTTGCAGAACACCTATCGGATAAGACGAAACTGCTCTGTGCCACCTGGGTTGACTCCTTTACTGGTTATGCCATCGATGAACAGGCCATCGGTAAGGTGTGCAGGGCCCATGATGTGTGGTTTGTCCTTAACGCTACTCAGGGCATGGGGGCACGTCACATCAACGTCTCTGATACACCAATCGATGCGATAACCAGTACTGGAGCAAAATGGCTACTCGGACCATACGGGACAGGTTTCTGCTGGATAAAACCCGAACTCCTAAACATCCTCGAATACAACCAATGTTACTGGCCAGTCCACCACGGCGACCGGGACCTCGACAAGATGCGCGAGTACCAACTCAGGGACGATTTGGGGGCAGCCGCGTATGATGTCTTTTCCGCCGCCAACCACTTCAACAACGTCCCCTGGACAGCCTGCATCGAGTACCTCAACAAACAGGGAATCCCCAAGATCCAGAAACACAACGACAAGCTAGTGGACCGACTAATTCGGGGACTTGATCCCGACCAATTCATTGTAGAGAGCCCTCGCTCTGGACCTGAACGGACCGCTATAGTCGTAGTGAGCCATCGAGAACCCACCCGAACCCGTGACCTCTTCGAACTACTCACCAATGAGGGTATCGACATCTCCCTCAGAGAAGGCAACCTCCGCATCAGCCCTCACCTCTACAATACTCGCGAGGACATAGAACGCCTCATCACCTTGCTCTCAATCTCTACCTAGCTGAATACCTATTAGAGTGTTCAGTCTAATGACGCCTCGCCTCGTGGGGTGTAGTGAACATTGGAGAAAGAAGTAGAGATTTTTCTTGGGTTTTAGCGCCAGTCTACTTTGTTCCTCCGAATCAGCTCTCCTAGCGCATCAGATATCCAGGCAGTTTTTTGGAGCGCTGATTGGGCGAACACTGCTACTGAATCATCTAGTGTTAGGGTTTTAAGGCGTGAGCAGTCAAAGAGGGGTGAGATGTCTAACGCCCTCAACGGGTTATTATCGAGCCAGAGTCTTTCTAGCTGTTTACAGTGACTGAAGGGGGAGAGGTCCAATTGTCCCAATCGGTTACCATTAAGCGAGAGCTTCTGGAAGATGCTGCAATGGCGGAGAGGTGAGAGATCCACTTCTTCCAACTGGTTCTCATAGAGCATAATAACACGGAGGTTTTCGCAGTACTGAAGAGGGTCTAAGTCGAGCTGTGTCAATCTGTTTCTATCAAGCACAAGAGTGTGGAAATCAGAGCAGTGGCGGAGTGTGGAGAGATCTACTGAGGTCAACTTGTTTAATGCAAGGGAGAGTTTTTGGAGACGAGGGAAGTATTCGAGGGGAGACAAATCAATGGTAGCAATTTCTTCAGCTGCCAGATTAACTGTCAAGGTCTTGTCTGGAAATTTCTTGGTCTTCTGTTTTCCATCAACCCGAGTATAAGAGAGTTTTATCTTAGCCACAAAGACACCTCCTTACCATAGATACAAAATGCAATTATGTTCTATATATTCTCTACTCCACCTCATGATTCCCATGTACCTTGTAGCGTTCTGAAGAAACGTTACTTTTACCGCTGGCAAGAAATAAAGAAGAGGAGGGCAGCCTTGAAACTGCCCTAAGAACAGTCAGGAAATGAATTTTTACCGTCTTCTGAGGAAGAATACTACAGCTATCACAACAACGACTGCGCCTAATGCTCCGCCAATTAGAAGAATCATTTCGAGAGGTAACTGTGGTAACAGCACAGTGACAGAAGCTGCATTTCGTACAACTTCTAAGGTTTGGTCACTGTCAGTTACTTCTATGGCAACATTATACTCTCCTGCTGCTGAAACTGAAACGCTGCCGGTATACGTACCATCTGAATCAGTGTCAGTAAGTGGTATAGTGTGTGCTGATGTGTTCGAGCCTTGTAGATAGAAACACGCTTCCATACTGTCGATAGTCGTTGATGTAAGTCCTATGATTCCTGCTGCAGGATCGGTGGTTTCAATACTGACTGAGAAGGTTGTTCCTGCTCCACTTGAGGATGGTGTAACCGTACAGGTTTCCACGAAGGAGCGTCCAAGAGCTGCCTTGGCAGCCATCGCACAGGTCTCTGATGTGGGGGCTACTGTATAGCCGCCCTCAGTTAATCCGCCTCCTCCACCACCTGTGACAAGCTGGCTATCACTGACAGAAAACATTCCAGTCACAGGGATAGCTCCTGCGCTAGTCCATTGAACAACACTCTGAGTATAATGGGCGACTTTGAGTCCCTCCCACTCACCTGGAGTAATGATTACTCGATGTCCAATGCAGATTGATGCGATTACAAGTCCGGCTGTTTGAGCGGCTATCACAAGATCATCCACAGCTGAGCTGATGGAGAGGGCCTGCCACTGACCGCCTGCTGGAACGAAAAGGATGTCATAGTTGTCTATCGTGTTTAGATCAAAGGTTGATAAGAGGTAGCCTGCGGTAATTGGGGATGATGGGCGATTCAGACAGGAGGGCACTGTGAGAGTTGCGCCACCTGTAACTATTGTGACATCTGCTCCCCATCCAAGGAGAATGTCTCTGACATCAAAGAAGTTCCAGCCGAAGAAGTCCCCTATCAGGATTAGTGCATCGATATCGTCAATGTCTTGAGCTAAGACTTTGCCCTGGGTGTCTGGTACGAATACCTGAACTGGTCCAGGTGTATTGGGAACCTGATAGGAAACCAAGAACATCATAAAGGCTAGAATAAAAACAAGGGATTTACGATTCATAGGCATCCCACGAGAACCTCACTTCTCGCCTTTTAAATCACAGTTTATGGGCAAAAATTGTTAGAAAAGTGGAAAGATGGCAGCACAAAAGGCTGCCCTCAATCCTTTGCTGATTATAACTAGGTGCGACGCCTTCTGAGGATGACAACTACCGCCACTATTACAACCGCAACGCCGACTCCGCCGCCAATTAGGAGTATCAATAATTCGAGTGGGACAGCGGTAGGAGCAGATGGTCCTGCGATGCTGGAGGCGTTTCTAACAACCTCAAGGCTGAACGTGTTGTCCATGACTTCTATTGAGACGCTGTGCTCTCCCATGTCGACTCCAGTGAAGCTCCCAGTATAGGTGCCAAAACCTGTACCCGAGAGTGTAACGTTGTGAATAGGCGTAGTTTCGTTGAAGGGATAGACCCGCGCTACAACACTAGCGATATTTGAAGAGGGAACACTAGCTAATCCAAGGGAAGGATCTTGGGTTTCTACAGTTATGGAGAACTCGGTTGTGGGGTCACCAGAAGCGGGCGTTACTGTGCAACTCTGAACGAAGGAACGTCCAAGGACAGTCTTCAGTAAAGAATGACAGAACTCATCAAGCGGAAGGATATTGGTGCCGCCCAGATAGGGTACACCTCCGCCTGTGCTTCCTGTGGCAACCCAGCTGTCTGAGGCCACAAGAGCGTTATCAACCGGTATCGCACCAGCTAATTCGAAGAGTAACTGTGTCTGTGCATAATATGCGACATTGACACCGTTAACAATGTCCCTAGCTTCGAGGATGACCCTTTGCCCTATGCATAAGGATGCAATCACGACCCCTTGGGCATGGGCAGCTGCGAGTAACTCACCAACTCTTGGGTCTAGGGTCAGACCTTGCCAATGTCCCCCTGGAGGAATAAAGAGACAGTCATAGTTCGATAGCGTATCGAGGTCAAAGCTAGATAATAGAAAATCTGCGCTAATCCAGGTTGGCGCTGGGTTATAACAGGACGCAACACTCGTGGTAGTTTCAGCTGAGATCACCGAAACACTTGCACCCGCCGCTTCAAAGTAGGTTCTGAAGTCAAAGAAGGGGTGCCCGAAACCCGTCCCAACAAGGATGAGTACATCAACATCCTCTGCCTGTCGATAAACACCTGTTGACTGGTTTGGTACAAAACTGATGGTAACGATGGTACAAAGGAGAAGTACAGAGAGTAAAATCGTTTTTCGTTTCACTCCAATCACCTTTCCGAAACTGACCCAATCTGTTTAATAAGTTAATTCAATGCGGCAATTAAGGATTCAGTGAACCTTTCTGATTATGAGTATTAGGGGGGTTCATGTGGAGGTGACCAGCCTGTGACTCCGACAATCTGTTTGCCCCGACGATAGGTAACAGTGACATGTGGCCAATGGAATTGCTCATCACTCAGATTCTGGTGGAGACGAATTTCAAGGGTCGCTGTCCCCTTGAGCCTAATGGTGCCTCCCATCCCTGGAGGGGACAAACCCGGGGGAATCACCTGAACCTGGAGCTCAGCGGCGGGGCCTATCATACCAAATTCGCAGCCCTTACAAGAGACCTGGATTGGCTGACTGGTTAACGGGTCTGTGGGTGTCATACTGACTTGGGTCCATTCGATGTCGCCTCCAGCGGCAACAAAGATCTTAATGACTCCTGCCAGCTTTGGTTCCTTTCCTGGAGGGAAGGGTGAACCACCTGGGTATCCTTCTGGCTTCATAGTAACCCATTAGGAGTTACTTCATTTAGTTGTTTAGTTTTAAGAGGTGTAAGTAGGAGCGGAGCTTTGCCATTCCCAGATAGGCTTAATTCCGTTCGCTGCGGAGAGGACCATTGTTATCAATGCTTTGATTCTGTTTGAGGTGAGGTCCTTGCGGTGAATTTCAACCGCGATTCCCACATCATTGTCAACATCAAGAGTACATTTCACACCTCTTGTTCTGTGACTTCTATGGAGTAACGATTTGAGGATAAGACAGCGTTGATGAGGAGTCCAATCGTCTCGCTTGAAGGGATTCAAGATTTCATTATCGAGTTTGGGGTCAAGGGGAAAAGCAACAATTGTAAGCCAGTCACCGGTCACGGAGATGCAGAAGTTCAAACGTATAGATGCCCAAGAGCTAGTACTCTGATGAGTGGTCAAGAGTTGTTCTCCTCGGGTTTCGTAAGCGATACCGCATTCACTCAGGAGACTCTGAATACGCTCAATCGTGAACCGGCTCTTTGGCTGGGGTATGAAAGTGAGATCAGGAGAATGATTCTGGACCGTTTCTGTGCTGGGTCTCATTCTTCCTTCAACAAACCCTGTGCTTCCTCTCCCTCCACCAACCCTTTTTTCCCTAAAACGTTCTAGATATCTTCGATGAGACTCCTCTTGACGTCTCCCGAATTCCTCCCAGCTCTCGTTCTCACGACGCTTGTACCTATATTCCTCATTATCTGACAGGATTCAAGAACCCCCTATGGAAACACCCTAAACAGGTTAACCTAGAATACTAATTTAAGCTTGTCATACAAGACCACAAAAGACATAGTCAACTCCTACCAATAAGGATTGGACGTGTTGAGTGTTGCGTGAAGAGTGGATAAAGTATCTTGAGCAACTGGAAGAGAACAGGGGATGGCCTATGATAGGCTACATCTATCCTGTCACCGACGAAGTGACAACCACACATCTTCAACAACAAGATCAAAACAAGCAAACGATGGAACAGTCACTCATCAGTGAATTGCTACAGGAAGCCTGGCGGGTCGCCGTAGATTTCGGCTGCGGCACAGGTGCCAATTTCTTTCTCTTCGATGGTCACAGACAACGTAAGAGCCTACTCGTAGGTCTTGATCCAGATTGCGAGCGACTGGAATGGGCCAGGCAGACAGCAGACTATCAACTGATGTTTGTCCAGAGCTACACTCTCTGTGGAGGAGTAGAAATCCTAGAAAACATACCCGATAAACTCAAGGCGGATGTTGTCCTTTGCTCTCAGGTTCTTGGCCATGTCTCAGAGGAACAAACCCAGCGAATCATCAAAGGATTTCACAGAATCCTCACCAAGAAGGGTCGCTGTGGAATCGCAATTCCTATCATCGGGGAAGCATTCAAGGAAAATCCTCAAGCCGAGGATTGGTCCGGTAAGGAAGATTTCACACACCTAGTCGATATGGCAAAATCTCCTGGTGACCGTGGTTTCCGACGCCAAATAACTCTCGAAGAATTCAATAGAGCGGCTGACAAACCGGAAACAGGACTATTACCTGTCCGCTCATTCCTCGTCCCAGAGTTCCCCAATCCCTTAGAAATTAAACTTCCCTGCGAGCTGAGTGCCCCACCACCGACAATTGCTCATTTAATTAAACCTCTCTTCGATGTTGAAAAGAGCACAATATACTCCATCCACAAGGATCCAGGCAGCCCAATATTTCCTATAGGTGATTTGTTCATCCAACTAGGGAAGAAATGAACTATTGGAGGATAATACAGTTGACAACGATACTTGGTGCAGTTTTACAGAATGGTAGCCCAATTGACATAACAACAATCACAATATGGACTATAGAGCTTATCATCTTTCCAATCATCACGTTTTTCCTTGGTTGGTTCATTACAAAAATTCGTAAACTACTCAAGTTCAGAACCTTCCGCAAGGTCTTCGGACAAATCGCTGAACACCCTGAAAACATCCTCTTCTCTCTACCGCTCTGGAAAGTGAAAGCGGCGTCTAGGGACGAAACACGTTTTGAGAAGATTGGTTTTGACGAAAAGATAGAAGCCTTCTATGGACCCGACGATACAGTGGCCTTCGATGACTTAGATGCCACAGCTCAGGTCGCCTCCATCCTAGCTGAATTCTTTCCCACGCCCGTGAACTTCACTCTAGACAACGACAGGAGCCTAGAAATCACAGGAAAAACCGTAATCATGATAGGCTCTCCACTGGTCAACCTCCGAGCCCGGAGTGTCTTGGATTTAGTGGAGCAACCACACCTCGACTTTGTAGATCAGGAGGAAACCGCTGACCACCCAGCACGAACTGGAATACTCGACAAGAGAAGAGGGTTACTATATGATTCTTCAGGTGACTGGCAGTATTCGATGATTCTCCGAGTACCCAACTACCGCACGTCCGGAGCCTATTTCTTTCTGGTCTTCGGAGCCCACGCCGCAGGAACGCTCGCAGCTGGGATTTACTTGAAGAATAATTGGGAAGAGTTCAAGGATGCTGACCCAGCGGCTGGTGTGGTCATCGAGATGCCCAGAAGTGATATCGCGCACTATCGTGTAGTGGTCAAATACGGTTTTCCTGCAAGTGAAAAAGGTGTTGAATCCCCTGACGGGCAACCCCTTAGCATGCCAAGTTTTCCTCCAAAGGAAAACCGGAATGCAATCACTAGATAGTCAGCTCCTTTTCGCCCTTCTAAGATTCAGGGGGTTTGAATTTCATCGCACCACCGTGTGTACAGTATTCAAATCCTTCAGGGATGACTGATCCACACCTGTGATAATACGATATGGTACTCGGGGGTGGTCGAGTGAGTTCCATCTCTGGTCTGGCAGGGGTTCTTTCTGGTATAGAAGGTGTGAAAGCCTTTACCAAATATCTCACTAAACTACATCGGATTTCCTTAATCTCCGTTGGCAGAAAGGACATACTCCCTTGACCTTTAGCCACTCTAAAAGATGGGACCTGTGAGCTAATTTCTGGCAGTGAGGGCAATTAAGATACATTTCTCCAATTTCTACGGTAGTATGACAGACAATGCACTGGCCAGGTTTCACCCCACAACCCGGGCACTTCCCTATGCGTCTTCCTTGAATGTCAAGACCGCAATCCTGGCACTGATACACACCACGTTTACTACGAGTAACTGGTTCACTTCTCGGGCTGGAATCGCGTCGTGAACGTATCAACAAAAGTATACAAACTAGCAATATGAACACGATTGTAACAGCATAGCCGGCTAAGAAAAGCGGATTCGAAGGAAAGGGAGTGCCTGTTACTGTTATAGTGCATGAGGCTGATCGAGAATTATCATACTCGTCAGTTACTCTTACAGTCACGCTGTGTCGGCCAACAGAGAGGGTACGTCTATTTTGGAGTCGTCCATAGTAGTTAATCGAGAAATAATAATTATTGTTGGTGATTTCCCAGTCGTCGATATCTGAAAGGTCCTCCGCTACCAGTAACTGGTTTACACTCTCACCGTATTGTATGGTTTCACTTTCAGGTGCTGTAACGAAGACTGGGGCTGTAGTATCTTGTACAGTTATTAAGAATCGTGCAGAGCAGTAATCGTTGCTTGGATTAAATGCCCTAACCTCAACGTCGTAGACACCCACAAGTACGAGCGATATGTTTCTCACAATAGCTGTAGATGCGTCAATGGGGGTAATGCTGAACAGGCCGGAACTTATCCACCAATCATCCACTCCGTCAGGATCAGATGCTCTCAGTTCCATACTGAAGCCAACCCCAAGCTCTACAAACTGGTCAGTGGGTTGTATAAACCATACTGGACGAAATGGGCTTCCCATCGCCAAATCAGCAGAGTTTGTACAGAAATCAATGTTTGGTTTAGTGCCTTGACCCGAGATGACGAAGTATTCAGATGTGGGATAAAGTGAAGGAAAGATAGGAAATAGGAAACATACGATAAGTAGAAGGAATGGAATCAAACCACTACGCAACTCAAGAACCCCATAGAAACCAGAGACACCTATTCCTTCAAGCTGTAAAAATAAAGCTTTTTCGTTTTCAAGGAAATAAACAACTCAAAATCTTGACACATTCTGTCTAGAGAGCAGACCCAATCCAATTAACTTAAAAACAATGGCAGGAATGTATAGATAATTCAATTGGAGGAATTTCTATGAAATGTGCTAAACATACTGCCGCTGATGCAGTGGGAGTCTGCGTTTCCTGTGGAATTGGTGTCTGCAGGAGCTGTGAAATCAAAGTAGTTGGCAGAACTCACTGTAAAACATGCGTTGAAGCTGGAAGAGCCTATGACCCACAGGCTGCTCCAGTTAGAACTTACCCAACTTATGGACCAACCATTAGCCCGCCCGTAGAGGCAAAACCAACAGGAAATCCAAGCAGAGCATTCTTCATCATGGGATTCATTGGAATGATTATACTCATGGCCAGTGGAATGATAAATTGGATCTTTGACACCACTGGATTCTTCTTCTACTGGATGTTCATGATGCCCTTTCCTGTCTATACGATTTCACTTGCCATCTTCTGCGCTTCTATAGTCGTGACCTCCATAGCACTCTACGGTTACAGAAGGAATTATGGCTCGTTAATGGGGATAGCCACCTTCATTATCTCACTCATCCTGCCCTGGTTCCTTCTAATCGCAAAGCTTCTCCTCTACACTGGACTTGTCTTCACACCACATACGAGCTACTATCCCCCCTATTACACCTACTATTATCCTGGACCACTCTATATCCACTACTTTGCACTGTACATCACTGGTGCTGTATTAATCGGTGTTCTGTTCATACTATGGGGTTGTGCCCTCTTTGTAGTCCGAAAACATACAGGTAAAGCTGGATTACCTATTGCCGCAGGTATTCTATTCATAATTGCTGGTAGCTTCTGGTGCACGATAATGCTCTATCAGATTGGCTCCATTCTACTGATTCCTGCAGGAATTTTGTGGATGATATCTCTAGCCACTTCTAGGATGCCTGGCGACTTTACCTACTGAGGAAAAGAATAAGGGTAAGACAATACCAACGAGTTGAGGTGATGGCTTGAAGTGTAAAGAGCACAAGGTAAAGGACGCAATTGGTGTATGCATTAGTTGCGGTTCGGGTCTGTGTAAAAAATGCCTAATTTCAGTAAAGGGTATCAGCTACTGTAAACCCTGCCTCGAAGGAGGGAGAATACGCCCTGGACCCACTCAGGGCACAAGTCATCCTCCTCCAACTCGCACGCCACAACCGATAAGAGCTCCACGCCCAGTAAGGATTCCTCAATCCACAAGGAGGCCGATTCGCCCCCTCTTCTACCTAGGCGCCGTAGGAGTAATCCTTCTCATTTTTTCAATGATTCTCTACGTCTCCCTTCAATACGTTGCATTCCTTGAGGAAACATTCCTACCCTCAATAATTACCGCTTCGATGCTGGTTCTGATAAGCAGTGTTATTACAGGAATCGGATTCTTTGGCTACTGGTGGAACTACGGCCTTCGAACTAGCTTAGCCGCTTTCATCTGTACCCTAATATTCAGCTGGTGGCTGCTACTGGGTGAAACCCTACTTGGAACTTATCTGGGCTATTTCCCGCTAATCATACGGGATATTGGGATCGCTGCCTTTGGTGTAATGCTCGAGGTTTGGGCTACAGCGATAGGAGAGGTTAGCCTCTTTGATGTCAACGAGTGGCTGGCTCGGATTTGTAAGTTCTTTCTGAGTCTTACAGCCCTACTATTCTTCTTCACATGTGTACTGGGAATAGCAAGCGATGTCCTAATCGGGCCTGGACCAATAGAATTCGCTATAATGTTTAGAGCATTCATGATTATCCTTCTGAGCGTAGGTGTAGTTTTCCTAATCCCAGGAGGCATACTTGGCATAATAATACTAGCGACGACAAAATACGGATTAGTTAGAATACAATCCGAAACCCCCGCTACTACCAGCACTGAAGGATAAGGGGTTAAATCAAAGACTTAAAAGCATAAATAGTTTAGATATGGCAGAATGGTTCCGAGGGAAACATCTTGAAATGTAACAAACATACAAAACGGGCTGCCGTTGCTGTGTGCGTCTCTTGCGGAGTAGGAGTCTGCAGGGACTGTGAAATCAGGGTCAGCGGCAGAAGCCACTGTAAGCAATGCGTCGAAGAAGGAAAAGCAACTCCAACAGAACAAGTAGTACAACCCAGTGCGCCTAGGGCTCCCATGGTTACTCCAGCTGGGCAACCAAGACGCGGCTACTTCGTCTTAGGTGCAATCGGACTTGTCATTTTCATCATTGCGGCCACTTTGTCCTGGACGTTTTCTTATCTCCTTTTATTCCTCTTCCTTTGGTATAGTCCCTTCTTCTACATCATCAGTCTAGTACCGAATATACTCCTCACTGTTGGAGGTATAATGAGCGCTATCGGATTCTATGGTCAACGCCGAAACTTCGGCTCAAACATGGGCTTGGCAACATTCATTATCTCCCTAGTCTTCATCTGGTTCCAGCTCATACCTGGAATAATACGCGCCGCCCTCTACGGAGGTTACTACTATTATTATCCTTGGTATATGATATCTTATACCCTGTTCTATGTGGGTTACGCTCTCATGGGTGTAATGGTTATCCTTTGGGGGTGCTCCATGCTAGTGAACCGTATTCAAATGGGGAATCAGGGTCTGGCGATAGCGGCTGGAGTCCTTTTCATCATCACAGGCGGGTTCATCTGCTCAATAGTTCTTGAGTGGATTGGCTTGATACTAGTCATTCCGTCTGGAATTCTGGGAATCATCCTCTTCGCTACCGTCAAGGTCCCAACATGAGAAAAAAAGGCATTGAAAGTGGTGAGTTAGGGTAACTCTTTCTTCTGCAGGTTTTTCTCGCAGCGGGGACAGGTACCCTTGACCTTGAGCCACTCCAGAAGATCGACTCGATGCGCCACCCCATGGCAATGAGGGCATTTGGTCGAGTCATCCGCGGACCTAACAGCTCCCTTACAAACCATACATCGTACATGGATAGCTCCGCAGTTCCTGCACCATTCCTGTTCACCGGGGAGGACAGCCCCACACCTTGTGCAATAGGCCACAGCCCCCTTAGCAGATTCGCCCGGTTGGTTCAATTAATACACTCCAATTTGTGTAATAAGCGAAACAACATACCTTCACCTAAAAGGCTATCGATAGAAACCCTCAATCCTGACCTGGATAGATTTACGGTGCTAATGCAGAAGAATCCTCCAGAACATCGATATCACTGATACATTACAAGATAGACAAACATTAATCTTAAGGGAGTGGGTGCTGTTCGTAGCAGATGGAGGTTTTTGCTAGTATGTCTCCGCACAAAGAAATGGTAAAGGATGAAATCGACCAGTTCCTCACGTGTGCCCGTACAGGTCGCCTAGGAGTTATTCTCAATGACGAACCCTACATTGTTCCTGTGGGGTTTGCCTGGGTGAATGGGCAAATAGCTTTTCACGCCTGTAGCAAGGGCTTGAAGATGGATGCGTTAGAGTCCAATCCGAAGGTCTGCTTTGAGGTTGATGAATCACTCTCTGATGGCTCAATGTACAAGTCGGTACTCGTCTTCGGCAGAGCAGAAATACTAAAAGACAACGCCGAGAAAATCCCATACCTCCAAGCACTAATCAACAAATATAGGGTCCATGAGGAATTCGATGCCTACATCAACAAAGCCACCCGAAAACCGGAAGCAGAGATGAAAGCCGTCCGAATAGTCCTCATAACACCTGAAAAAATCACCAGCAGACAATTCATCAAATTCGGAAAATGGGAGTGACAAAGAATTACAAAAACTGAGCTAATCTATCTAGAGGACAGCTACCAGAAAGAAGCCGAAGTCACAGTCATAGACACCAACGCAGCCCGAAACAGCGTCATACTCGACGGTACGATATTCTATCCTGAAGGAGGCGGCCAACCGAGTGATAAGGGCAGGATTGACTCAGCGTTGGGCTCTTCAGCGGTGATACATGTGGCAAAGCAGGGCAACCACATCTACCACTACCTAGAGGGGCCACTCCCATCAAAGGACCAAGAAGTGACCCTAAAGCTAGACTGGACCAGACGCTACGCTCACATGCGCATGCATACAGCCCAACACCTCCTCAGCCGAATCATCTTCGACAAGTACGGCGCAATGACCGCCGGCAACCAGATCTACGCGGAAGTCTCCCACATCGACTTTGCACCAGCAACCTTCCAATCCGATGCACTTCCCGCCATAGAAGCCAAGGTCAACCACTACATCAAAGAAGACCACCCAGTCACCATCACAGTTGTTGAACGAGCAGAACTGGAGATGGAAATGGATCTCGACCGCTCCGACCTATCAAAGCTCCCCTCCTCCATCAAGCGCCTCCGCATGGTCCGTATTGGTAACTTCGATGCTTATCCGTGCGCTGGAACCCATGTACACTCCACAGGCGAATTACTCGGGTTAAAAATCACCAAGCGCAAAAGCAAGGGGAAAGAGAAGATACGAATCACCTACGAACTGACTCCTCAAAAATAACCGAGTCATCGTGTCAGATTCCAATGAGCATCCTCAAGATAACACAGAGTAAGGGGAAGGATGGGATACGGTTAACCTATCGGGTAGTCCCCAAAGATTAAATGAGTAAAACGTAGAGTATAGTAATATCCCCTATTAGGGGAGGTTCAAAACTTGAGTCCAAGACCAAGAGTAAGAAGGCGAAGAATCCGGCGACGGGTCAGGCGTAGGACTCGAAGACGTGTCCGCAGACACTTCAGACGAGTTCGAAGAGGCGCCTACTGGCTTTTTGCACCAGTCGCTGGCGCACCTTGGCGGCTACACCGCAGACATGTGATCATCATCGAGCGGGAAGCCGGTAAACCCATTGATGAGCTGAGCGAAGAAGAACTAGAAGAACTCCTAGAACAGCTAGGTATAAGCAAAGAAGATCTCGAAGACGAAGACGAAGAAGCTCTTGACGAAGAGGATGAAGAAGAAGACGAATAGACTCGGAAACCAATTAACACAGAAAGAATACTCCTCTCTCAATCGATGTGTAGGTTCTCGATTTAGTAGTGGCTTTTATATCTACTAAGTCGAAACCCACATCAAACCCACAAAGTAGGATGGTTGTAGTTATGCCCCAATGGTCCGAGTTGACCCAAGCTAGCTTTGAAAGAAAAGCTAGGCAAACCAAGGTCGCAGTAATGGTCACCTGTGCAGTCGAAACCCATGGCGACCATTTACCCTTAGGTACTGACATGATTCTACCTACTTTTCTAGCCGAAAAAATCGCTCAAAAGACCAAAGCCTTGGTTCTTCCACCAATTCCCTTTGGGGAGAGCTGGTCATTTGATGTCTTCAAGGGTACAGTCTCCCTTCGACCTGAAACTCTCTTGATGGTCTATCGGGATGTGATGAAGGCGGTGTTTCGTCAAGGCTTCAAGTTCATTATAGCCCTCAACGGTCACGGAGGTAATTCACGACTTCTCCATCAGGCAGCAGAATACTCTACCGAAGACCACGACGGTACAGTTGTTATCGTAAACTGGTGGAGTGACTTGGCAGCAAGTGTGAGAGCCGAAATCTGTGAAACACCTGATGGCCATGCTGGCGAGGACGAAACCTCTGAAGTGCTCGCGGTGCGTCCTGACCTAGTTGATATGAAGGCAGCAAAGAGTGCACGCATCCGTACTACCTTTCGGATTGTGTCGGCTTCACGCAGAGAAGAGTTACTGCCCCGGGGGATCTATGGTGAACCCCAAAACGCAACAGCAGAAAAGGGGAGAGCCATTATGGAAAGAGCAGAGAAAGAACTGATAGAACTTGTACAACAACTTGAGAAAGGAAAACTTCCAATCTCCGAATGATATTAATTGACTTTTCCATTCCCTTGAGAGCGGGTGAATGAAAGTATGCGGCGTAATTCTGTGGTTCTGATTGGTTGTGGCCGCATGGGTCGGGCAATAACCAAGATGCTTCTTCAAGAGGAGAAGCAGGAGAATCTGAGCATTGATATTTTCCTCTATGATCCATTCAAAGAAGCTGAAGAAACCTGTATGTTGGAGTGCCAGGAACTTTTCAGCAGGAAACTAGCTCATCCCCTTCGTGAGGTTCATACAGCATCTGACTGGGAAAAAATAGATAGGCTAATGGTAAAGGCTCGGGGCGAGCAGGAACTCACACGAGAACTCTCAAAACTAATGAAAGCTCCTCTAGCTAGCGTCCAACCACGACTACTTCTTAACGCCGCCACATATTTTGCTCATAGAATCTACATACCTCTAGCAATCGAACTGGGCTGTGACTACATCGACCTCGGACAGGGAATTCCTGCCCCAGAGGAACGCCAGACATACGAAGCCGCCATCAGGAAATCCAAAACCCCTTCAAGGCTTGTACACGAATCAGGACTCGCACCAGGACTCGCAAACGTTCTAGCGGCTAACCTATACAATCTAGCTCTAGCACAGTCGTCGAACGGTCGGGTGCATTCAGTTCAGATGCGCTGTGGAGGCCTCCCACAAAACACCGAGAAATCTGGGGATTTGCATTATGGTCCAGTTTTCTCTCCAGACGGGCTCTTATACGAATATGAAGCCGAGGCTCGTAGTATCAGGGATGGTGCGGTGGTTATAGGCACAACCTTTGACAACCCGGACCATTGGGAGAATTCTACCCCCCAACACACACCCTATGGCTGTGCTCCATTCTTGGTTGAGACACCAACGATTAGAATGCTACTGGAGGACCGTATCCAATCCAAATTCCTTGAATACCAAGATGATCAAATGTACTTAACGGGGTTACAGGCTCGCCCAACAGCGGACGGCACCTCTCAGATGACATCAGATGAACGCTACCGAGTAACCATAGACAATCTAGAATATAAGACATTTCGATTCAAACCTCATTTTGAGACTTGGTCTAGAATGCAAGAAGAAGGTACACTTGAGGTTCTCCTTGATCGTTGGCGACTAAAGATGGACGAACCCCACGTCTCAGGCTACCCCGATTTAGTGATGTTACGTGTCTGGGCTCAAACCAGTACAGACTCAGAACACCTCTCGACGGAGTTGCTTGTTCTCCACGACGATGTCGATGTAGACGAGTCTAACGCTTTCTCTGCGATGGCCCATTTGACCTGCTGGCCCACTGTTCTCCTAGCCGTCGCTCTCCTCCAATACCCGCCGGGAACTTCATCCTCCAAGCGTCCCAAACTCTTTCAGGCTCCCGAAGCGATGGTAGGGTCCCAGCGGAGTGTGGAGAGCCTGCTCGAAGAAGGTGGAATAACCCTCCCTTATGATATCCTAGATGGAAAAACGATGCTTGAAATGCTAGACGATGACCACCGAATACCCCTTCGAGATGTTAGGTATCCGCCCCCATGGCGAACCTCGGATAACTAACCAACAGGTAATATCTAGTATTGATTCTCAACTGTTTAATAGATAACCGATAATAGGTAACCAGCAAATAAACGCCTAGCAATGGAGCGAATGTTGAATGTGTGGCATGTTTCCACCGGAGTTCGAATGTGATGCAGTGCTAAAAGATGGGTGTTGTTTGTACATCCGTCCCCTCAACTTCGACGAGTATGACCGGCTTGATGACCTATACCAGCGCTCATCAGAGGAATCGCTCCGAAAACGCTTTGGATGGACTGAAGCACGAGAATGGCTGCGATCAATCAAGGGCTGCTCAGAAGACTCCCAGATCTGCTTAATCGCGGAGAATTCGATAAAAGAAGAAGAAAAGGAAGTTGTGGGTGACTGCTGGTACTTCAAAGAGGTAGGTACAGGCAGCGCAGAAGTATCTATCCTGGTAAGAGACGACTTCCAGAACCGGGGACTCGGCACTCAGATGATGGAACAGCTTGTTAGAGTAGCCAAAGCTGAGGGAATCTACAGGCTCTTTGTACTCGTCAACATGACAAATCACCCAATGTTAGCCATTGTTAAACGCCTCAGGTTCAGTTTTATCCACAGCGCCGACGCATCACACCTTTACCGACTCGACCTTTAACCAAACCTTCTCTACCTCAATTAAAGAGATAATTCATAGAAGAAACAAAATTCCCTGGTCTTTGCTAGGGAAAAGAATTAAAGCAGAAATTTACATGCCTGAATATAGGAGGAACTCAAATGTCTTGGGATCCGATTCCGCAAAAACCAACAGATACCGACATTTCACTCAAAGTCATCGTAGTAGGAGATGCTGCTGTGGGTAAGACTAGCCTCACTGGTCGTTTCGTGACCGGGGCCTTCAGCTCAGAATACAAAGCCACTATTGGCACTGATATCTTTCGAAAGCTGGTCAAGGTGGATGGAAGGCGGGTTGGCATGCTTGTATACGACACTGGCGGCCAAGAACGTTTCCGCAATCTAGTTGAGCGATATTTCATGGGAGCAATAGGCGCACTCTTGGTCTACGATGTTACAAACCGGGAGAGCTTTGAGAATCTTCCCACCTGGGGCAGACAGGTAGACCGTTTCGCCTCAAATGCCCTGAAAATCGTGTGCGGGAACAAGACCGACCTTGTCAAGCAGAGGACAGTAAGCAAGGATGAAGGGCGTGGTATGGGAATGCAGCTTGGCGCGTCCTTTCTTGAGACAAGTGCCAAAGACGGAAGCAACGTCGAGGAGTCCTTCACTGAAATCGCCAGATACGGAATCAACCGTGTCCGAGGACGAGTCACATAATAAAATGAAGAAATCTTTAGCTACCTTTGCTCGATAAGCCGTGCCCCACAATTATCACAGAACTCTGCTGGGTCCTCCAGATACATGCCGCATTCATTGCAATAGGCATAACGTTTTCGTTTTCTTCTCGGCGTGGCACGAACCTCTGTACCTGGATGTTTGGCTCGACGAACCCTTTTGGGCATAGCCTCGCCTCCCCGGTACTTGTAGAATGCGTTTTCAAGAATAGCGCTAAAGCCAGCTTTACGGCGCTTGAAGACCTCACGGGACTCATATGGCGACGACTGTTCCACTGTAATTACATACTCCCTTTGCGGCTCTCCAGAATCCCGGGGTGGATCCACGACAAGGTGGACCTTTGCCCCTTTCCCTATGATTTTGATTACCCGATCATATCTCACATACTCGGTAATCGGGCCGCCTCGGAGGGATAGGATACCACCGGCTGATATATCGGTATCTGAGAAGAACGCGACCCCTCGATTTGTAATCACTAGTTCCCCGCTCTTTATGGAAGAGCGCTCGCCCTTCACAATGCGTTTCACCTTAACGGCTGTCGTGTACAAGATTGTATCTTCAAGGGGAATCAGTACGCGGAGCTCAGGACACAGCTCCCTTTCAGGAATGTAGAAGTCACTGGGCATTTTCAGTCAACAAGACACTAATAATTCATCCCTAAAAAATTGCGGCTTTCGTGGAATTACAAGAGATCAATAAAACTTAGCAGTGCGTCCACTTAGGAAATGGAGGTGAAGTAGGATGGAGAGGGGCAACAACAGCGTTGTCGCCCCAATCTGGAGATTGCAGTTAAACTAACTGCAGGTTAATCTTTCTAGAACAGGCTTAAAAAGACTAGCTCTCTGGAGGGCGAAAAACGGCGTTTTTCACTAGTGATACGACAATAAGTATAATTCCATGTCAAAGAGAAACTAATGAATCTCTTAACATTCTCACTAACAGCTAGAATATCACTAACACCTAAAACCCTCTCCAGTCAGAATGAAAAAAGAGGAGGACGGAGGCGTGTCAAGCCTCCAGGTTTGCCCGCCCCAGCTAGACTTTTTTGTATCTCCTTAAACAGAGAAAGAAAAGGAGGAACACTAGGGCAATGGCGGCGAGGAAGATGACCAAATGCCAGGGAAAGGCTGGTATCACAATGACAGTGAACACACCGGTACGGATGTTGCCAAAGGTGTCGTTGACCGAAACCTGCAGCCCATAACTTCCCACCTCTAGCGCAGACGTGTTGGTGATTACACCCTCATTGCTGATGGCAAAGTTGGTCGTATCGTTGAGCCACCAGGCATCCAGTGAGAGCCCTTCAGGGTCTGTGGCATCTAGATCATAGAGGAAGGGTGTGCCCACGATTATCACCTGGTCTGTGGGTGTCATCACCCAGGTCGGCGGCAGGTTGTCATTGGCGACACGTATCAACCATCCATCCATTGTAGTAGGACCTAGTGTGTTAAGTTGTCCAGTTAGGAGGAAGCCACCATCGCTGCAAGTGATGAGCGAAAAGCCCCATTCCTCGCCAGTACCACCATAAGATTGATTCCACACATGGTTCCCACTGGCATCCGTCCGCAACAAGCATATGTCCGATTCCCCTGCCCCAAATCGATTGTCGCCGCCGCGACCCCTGCTCTCCTCCAGACTAACGGTCGGTGGTGGGCCGATGGCGTCCCAGTCGTAGTTCCCGGTGCCAGAGAGGGCGAAGCCGCCATCACTACACTCCACTAGATCCCACGCCTCATCGTATAGGGAGGAGACCTCGTGGGTCTGGTTCCACTGGTGATCACCATTAGCGGTGGTTCGCAGTAACCACATTCCCATTGAATATCCAAAACTAGCGTTATGGTGTATACCTGCAAGGGCGAAGCCGCCGCTGCTGCACTCAATGACTTCCATGCATTTGTAAGCCTGGTCAACAGCAGTGTACGACTTGTTCCAGAGCTGATTTCCGCCTGCATCCGTTCGTACCAGTATCCCATCATAAGAAGTAGGCATGAGAACGTCGCCACAAACCGCGAACCCTCCGCCACTACACTCGACGATTGAATAGCCTGTATCCTCTAGTCCGTATCCAAAGGATTCATTCCACAAATGTTGACCTGTGGCATCAGTCCGAATCAGCCAAAGGTCTTGGCTACTGGTTTTTGCAGTAGTGGTGTAGCCAATGATGGCGAAGCCGCCACCGCTGCACTCTATCACTTGTAAACCTGTATCATGGCTACCGAGGTCACCGTCGAAGGTCTGGTTCCACTGTTGGTGACCAGTTACATTGGTGCGGATTAACAACACATCCTCCCCAGTGGGGACGGAATATGTGCGTCCTGTTATAATGTATCCACCGTCACTGCACTCAGCGAGAGACCATCCCTGCTGGTCATACGCACTACCCCAACTGTGATTCCACAGCTGGTTGCCATGAATGTCAGTCTTGACCAGCCACACATCTTGTAGATTCCCAGGTAAGCTGAATGCACCAGTGAAGACGAAGCCGCCACTGCTACACTCCACCACATCAGATATAAAATCGAAGGAGCTAGACCCAAAGGTTTTGTTCCAACGAGTCGGGAGCATTGCTTGACGCGAAGAATAATCAGTCTTGGTCGATAATCGCTCCTGGTAGTGGACAAGCGAGTTGGGTAGGGTGGTCCGAAAACCTGCGGTGGGTAGAACCACGACCAGGATAAGCAAGAGTCCTAGAACCGGATATCGTGATTTCAAATTCATGAGCCCCAAATATCCCATTAGTGGGGATGACATCCCCTTAACCCTGTTAAAAGTCTTTAGAGTTTAGAAGATTGAAATCCAGCTGAATGAACTCTTCCTATCATAACCTTTTTCTTACCACAAAACAAGCTAGAGAGTGGATTGTGATTCTATGCCGCTTGAACCCGGACTAAAACCCGAAGATGTAGCGACACGTTTCTATCAGGCAATCATGGACAACGATTACCCAGCTTTTCTTGAATGCTTCACACAATGGCACAAAGAACGAGAAAAGGGGCGACCAAAGCTCTATTGGGGCGTTGGCCGCAAACTCGTAGACGAGAAAGGCTACACCTATCGAATTCATAAGCCTGGCTTTCTGGAGAAAGCACGGCTTATGGCACGGGCTGCTGATATGATAGCTGACGGTCGTGACCCGCGTCGTCCCCAGCCCAAGGGTCAAAAGAAGATCTTCTTCCAGCGATACTTGCGCACAGGCGAAAAAACGGGCTATCCTATGCCAATCATTTTGGTCAAGGATCCAGATACAAATGGAGAATGGCGAGTAGAGCTAGCGACAATCTAATGTCTGGGCTAGGCTCTTTCTTCGGCAGACTTTATCATAGGGGATAGTCTATACTATTAGCCTGTTTCCTATGGTTTCCTCCGCAAGAATTTTAACCGACTTGCAGACAAACCATCTTACGTTGATTCGACTCGGCACCAGCGGATGGAAATACAAGGACTGGATCGGAACCTTCTACCCCTCAAGGCACCATCACTTCCATTACTATCGTACTATATTCGACACAGCCGAGATCAACAGCACCTTCTACACATATCCCAGCGTGAAATTGGTAGAAGCCCTTGTACGCAACGCTTCAAAGGATTTCATTTTCACTGCTAAAATTCCACAGGAGATTACCCATGAACTCCGCCTCGACCTAGAGGCAGGCGCTGACCAGCGTCTCGGATACTTCTTGAAGGCTATGTCCCCCCTCCAAGAAGCGGGAAGGCTGGGTCCCTTACTACTCCAGTTGCCGCCCTCCCTTCACTTTGACCCAGAAAGACTAAAGGCCTTCCTAGAAATTGTACCAAAAAAGTGGTTGATGGCGGTCGAGTTCAGGCACCGCTCCTGGCTTCGACAAGAAACCTTCAGTATCCTGCGGCGTCACCAGGCTGCTTATTGTATTGTTGATGCTCCAGTAATGCCACCTAGGGTTGAGGTGACCGCCCCCTTCTCCTACATTAGATTTCATGGCCACGGTGAAAAGCTCATGTACTATTACCTCTACTACGAGGATGAGCTAGAAGAATGGGTGCCTAAGGTTCTTGAGCTAGAGGAAAAAAGCCCAGAAGGGGTCTATGGGTATTTTAACAACCATTGGTTCGGATTTGCTGCACGTAATTGCGTGGAGATGCAGGACCTCCTCGGTCTTGGATCAAGAATGCCGCCCCATATCAGGCAACGACTACGGCGTATTACAGACCAGCGTATCAAAGTGAAACCTAGCCAGCAGACAGACCTTGACTCCTTTGCTGACTAACAAGAATGCTAGCCATTAACAGCGGCGAGTCTTTGTTGACAACTTGAACAGAAGGTTTCTGGCTTTTGGTCACATTCTTCAAGGGAATTCGAAAAGACCATCACACAATCATTGTCGCAGTGGTCCAAGCCTAGGACATGACCGAGTTCGTGGAAGGTCACCTTCTTGATTCGCTCAAAAGCCAGGTCTGAACTCGTTGGCTTCTGGCAGAGCCGGGGGATTGCTACAACCGCGTTGCCTCCCTTCTCAGCCACGCCGAAAATGAAGTTAAGCTCCTTAGTGTAGAGGTCCTGGTTCACAATTCCAAGCCCACAGCACTGGGCGGCAATTTGGGTTGAAATGACCCAGAGAAAGGGTGACGCCTTATACTGTGACCTAACAGGGTCATAGGAGTCAAAGGGAACCGGCAGCCGCACCGGATGCATCTTTACCGGTGAAAAGAATTGGGAGAATCTGCTTGTTATAGTCATTGTCAGTTCCAAAAGGAGGTCCGTGGAAACCCCCTTAAAGCCATAAACATGGAGCCTGGTCATCATCATTTCCCAAAGAATGCCCAACGAACATCATTCAAAAGTCTAACTGCTGAGGCATTCCAAACCCTCCCATATTGAAGAAAGATAGATTAAATAAGGAAGGGGCTTCAGACTAGTTTAGGTTCAGAAATCGGGCTATCTCTGAAGCATGTAACCAGAGGGTGCCACTGTCAAATTATTTGCTAGGTGTGTTCATGTCTGGCTCACTAGAAACCCTGGGTAAGATGTTGTATGGAAAGTATGTGCGCAAATTCCTTTGGGGACTTGAGAACCCCCAAGAAGCACAGGAAGAATGCCTGAGACGACTCCTGACGCGGAACCAAGGCACAGTCTATGGGCGACGGCATAAATTCAGTAAGATTAGTTCCCCTGAAGCCTACCAAGAACAGGTTCCTTTGGCCACATTTGATGATCTAAAACCATACTTTGAATCGATAAGTCAGGGCGCCGAGAACGTGATGTACCCAGATAAAACCTACTGCTTCATGATCACTAGTGGAACATCCGGCGACCAGAAGTATGTCCCCATCTCAAAATACGGACTCAAGGAATTCAGGGACATCAACAAGATAGCCATTGCCAGGATATTTACTATTGCAGATAGGCGTTATTACAATGGGCATACATTCAATTTCTCCGCACCCTATGTGCTTCCTGAATACAAATACGGGAAATACGACGTTGGGTATCTAACCGGGCTTACGTGTGCCAAGGAAACAGGGCAGGACAGCGCAATCTCATCACAAGGGAGGATGTGGCCCAGCGATGAAGTCCTCAACATGACCGATTGGGTGGAGAAGAGCTACCGCATGGCGCTCGAAATCATCCCTTTGGATATCGTAGCTGTGCATGGTCTACCCAGTAACCTCTGCACTTTCTTCCGTAACCTAGTCGATGACATCACGCCACAATTGCTGAGTGATTCCCAGATTTCCTCCAAGATAAAAGACCGTGTAAGGAGTTCAATGCATCGAGGGAAACTAGACTTGGGGAAACTGTGGCCAAATATGGACATAGTTGTATATGGCGGCATTCATATCGACCCCTATCTTCCCTTCCTGGAAAGCTACTTCGCCCCAATAACACCAGTGGCGCTCTACATGGCAACCGAAGGATACATTGGTCTGGAGTGGTATCTGGGCGAAGGATTAAGTCCCGTCCTCAATCGCACCTTTCTCGAGTTCATTCCCGCTGATGAACCTGATGCCCGACCTCACCTCGTGTCGGAGCTCAAAACAGGTAAAATCTATTCCCCAGTCATGACAACTCCAACAGGCTTCTACCGATACGAGGTAGGCGACCACATCGTCTTTACAAAACTTGATCCCCTACTTTTCAAGATCATTGGTCGGGCGAAGACCGTAGCGAGTCTTGTGGGTGAACGGCTCCAGGAGTCGCAGCTGAATGATTCGATTATAGCAGCGTGTAAGGCAACTGGGGCAACCATTCATTCTTTCATGGCGGTTCCAATGGTCACCCGTGAGCGAACAGCCTATGACATATTTATCGAGTTCCGAAGAGAGCCCAAAGACCTCGCTGAGTTCGAAGCACGTTTTGACGAAGAACTACGGAAACTAAATCACAGCTACAACTATGAACGAAAAGCAGGAGTAATCCATCATGCAAGGTTCATCAAATTACCTCCCAAGACCCTCGAGAAGATACCCTTTGAAAGAACCGGAGTAGGCGGAGCAGGGAAGATTCCCGTCATAGGGACTCCAGAGCTTGCCGAGAAACTCCGAAACCTCTAGTTACTCTTGGAATATGGTATCTTGTTTCTAATTGGGTGAAACTTTTTGTAGCCGTGTCCATCTTGAAGTAAAGGATAACTACATAAGAGAGCATCACATTCTTGTTTCAATTCACGATACTCAATAGCGTCACAAGAGAGTCATTGTGGGATAATTCATGGTCGGTCTTCTACAAATTCTTTCGAAACTTATGTATGGTCGAAAGGTGAGAAAATTCCTACGGGGGCTTCAGAGACCCCAGGAAGCACAGGAAAACTGTCTTAGCCGAATCATGAAACGGAACCAAGGCACAGTCTACGGGCGCCGCCACAAATTCAGCAAAATCAGTTCCCCTGAAAAATACCAAGAACAGGTTCCGCTGACCACCTACGATGACTTGAAGCCTTATTACGAAGATATTGGTCAAGGCGCAGAGAATGTCTTGTACCCTGACCCAACCTACCAGTTCATGATTACCTCCGGTACAACTGGTCGCCAGAAGTACATTCCCCTCTCATCATATTCCCTAGAAGAAAACAGGGACATCAACATGCTGATCATGGCTAGAATCTCATCTTTCACTAAAGGGCTCCAGGGGCTTGATAGCCATATATTCAGCTTTTCTGCTCCAGCTATCATCCCTGAATACTCATACGGAAAGTACCAATGTGGTTACCTGACAGGGATTATAGGTGCCTCCGGTGCTGCCCAAGGTGGTCTTTTCTCCCGGTTGGGCAGAATCTGGCCAAGCGATGAAGTTCTTAACATGATTGACTGGAAGGAGAAAAGCTACAGACTAGCCCTTGAAATCGTACCATTGAAGATTACTACGATGATAGGATTACCCAGCAACTTATGCTCCTTCTTCCGAACCCTAGTTCAAGACATCGCGCCCAGAATGCTGGGTGACAAAGACGTACCATCCGAAACAAAGGATAGGCTTCGTAGAGCCATGCACAGAGGAGAACTCCACATCGGGAAACTATGGCCATATATGACCTACATAATATATGGCGGAATTCACATTGACCCCTACATGCCCTTTTTTGATAGCTATTTCAGAGGCCTTCACCCAATTTCAGTTTATCAGGCGACTGAAGGCTATCTGGGCTTTGAATGGAATTTTGGTGAAGGAATCAATCTCTCGCTAAACACAGTCTTTTTCGAGTTCATCCCCGCTGATGAACCAGAAGCGCGACCTAGGCTCATATCTGAGGTCAGAAAGGGTGTTGTCTACCGTCCGATAATAACCACCTCAGGAGGCTTCTACCGTTATGACCTTGGGGATCACATTGTCTTCACCAAACTGAATCCTCCCACAATGAGAATTGTTGGACGAGCAGGTACTGTTGCTAGCCTCGTTGGTGAGCGACTCCAGGAGGAGCAACTAGTTAATGCGCTAAGGAGTGCCTGCACCATGACAGGTGCAACCATCAGTGCGTTCATGGCCGTTCCAATTGTGACCTTGGAGAGAACAGCCTACGACATATACGTCGAGTTCACAGAGGAACCCAGAGACCTTGTAAGGTTTGAAGCAGTCTTCGACGAAGAGCTCCGCAAACTTAACCACAGCTATAATTATGAGCGGAGAGCCGAAGTGATTGCTCCTGCCCGGATCATACAGCTGACCCCTAGAACCCTTGAGAAAATTCCCTTTGCAAAACATGGGGTCGGAGGAGCGGGTAAGGTTCCAGCAATAGGAACCCCAGAACTCGTACAGCAGTTGAAGCTCCCCTAAATCCCTAAGACTCAGTTTTTTAGTGTCTAGCAAATGATTTAACGAAGAGCAGAGAACAGGCATAGTCTACAGAATCTTTCCAAAAGGCGCTGGACTTGACTGAACTAGATATCGTTTTCATCCATCCGCCTATCCGCTTCCAGAGGAAATGGACCAGGTTCAAGCACTCAGAGATTCTCCAAATCCCAATGGGCATGCCGGCCTTAGCAGACCTTTGCCTTCAGCAAGGCTACAAAACCAGAATACTCGACATCCCCTTGGAGCTCAACCTCGACGTCAAGTGGAATCCTAACAACTACCTGAGGAACCATCCAGCTAAGGTCTACGCCATTGACTTACACTGGTTCGCAACCTCCTACGGAGCAATACAAACCGCTAAACTATGTAAAGCATCCAACCCCCAAGCAAGGGTAATCCTTGGTGGCAGCACAGCTACGGTATATGCCCATGAGATTCTTGAAACCCATAAGGTCGTAGATGCCATTATACGAGGGGAAGCAGAAGAGCCCATAATCAAGTATCTTCAAACCATCGAAGGGAACCCTGGTAAACTCCGAAGAGTCCCCAACCTCAGCTTCCGTGAAAGAGGTGGCAAGGTCAGGGAGAACCCAATAACCTATGTCGCAAGGGAAGAGGACATCAACAGGCTCAACTTCACAAACCTCACAATGATGGAACACTACAAGGAATACCTTAGTTTCCTGGAGCGATACATGCCCTTCGGAATTATGGTCGCCAGGGGCTGCCCATTCAACTGTCCTTTCTGCACCGGAGGTCGCGACTCCCTTGCCCATTACTGGAAACGTCAGAAAACTACTCTACGAGACCCAGCCCTCATCGCAGAGGATATCGCACACCTTGCGGAAAACAAACTCACCAAGGAGATCTACTTTGGTCACGGCATCTACCCCTCAACCCAGAAGTACTGGCTCAGCATATTCAAGGAGGTTCGAGACAGGGGAGCCGACATTGGAGCTCACCACGAGGTCTGGCGACTCCCCGTTTCACCCCAAGTTCTCAAAGCCTACAAGAGGACCTTCAATCCTTCCTGCACATCAATCGGCTACTCTCTCCAAGCTGCCACTCCAAAAGTGCGTCGTAGCCTTGGTAAAGCTCTCAATGATCCCACGCATAACTTCACCAAGGCCCAAATGGATGGTTTCCTCAAGACCTGCAATGACCTTCGAATGCCATTACGCCTTTGGCTCACCTTCGGGAGCCCTTTCCAAGGCTTCACCGACATGTTCCACACTCTCTGGTTACTCGCTACACAGGCACGCTTCAGGCTAGCATGGCGCAACTGCACCCAACTTCTTGCCCAGCCAATAACACCAAGTCCAGGGTCACCCGTTTCCCGAGATCCCGAGAAGTTTGGGGTCAAGCTCAAGCTCCATTCCTTCGCGGATTACTACAAACTACACAAGAAGACCCTCAACAGGTTCTTCAGTCTTGACTTCCCCATAGCCTACCAGACGAAGCGGCTTTCTAGCGCCCAGCAGCGACTCTGGAACACCCTTGCCAGTATGTTGGCACTTCCCACTCATTTTCTCAATTTTTATCCCGAGAAAAATTAACTCCCAATATTCTACCTGCTCGAGTCTTTCTATGTGTAGATTATAAAAAGTATGTATCTCGGTTCGACCCACAGCGGTGGCACGCTAGCGCGAATCAACATTGATAGAATTAACGATGCCCAACAACGACAGAGCCTAACGCGTGATAGAAAAGCTCGAATTCTCTGATCAACATCACGCAGTGCTTGCTTTATCCCGAAGCCTATCGAGTACTCCTTCGATGTATTCCTTATGTACACGCATTAAGCACTGGTCACATGTATCATCGAAGACCAGGCAAAGATCACTACAATTCCCAGGGTCGCTGCATTGGAGGTCGCCCCAGTCTCTCTCCCTAAGATACCGTTCAAGTTCGGGTACGGCACGGGTTTCATCGATACTCCGCCACGCACTCACCACCCAGTAGACATCCTCTGATGCCCAGAACATCTTCACCATTGTTTCAAAGACTCGAGGGTGTTCTGTTCTGATAAACGCGTCTAGCAGCCTTTTCAGGTTATAGGCTGATAGGTTTCCCTTCAGGAGTACCTCAATGGCAGCTACGACGCTCTGGTCACCCCCCTCCTCTAAGCTTTGAATTAGACCCTCAACACGCGTATCGTCCGATTCAGCCGGCTTGCCCATACCTGTCCTTCACACACGGTCTTTTTAACTTTTCACGGTCTCGACGATCTGATAGGCATATCTCAACCTTGACAATGGAATACTTAGTTATCCAGATTATGAAATAACGATTGTATTCTGCCAAATATTGTCACAATAACAAAAAATTGAGTTGTCTTCAAACGTTTATAAGCTATTAGCGTAGACTGATGTTCTTGTATACAAATTCCTGGGATACTGTGAAGAAGTGATGTCGATGAACTTGATTGTGGATGTGAGAAGTAGAGAGGAATACTATAGAAGTCATGTGAAAGGCGCATTGAACATTCCCCTGTTCGATTTGGAGTATTACATTGCCTTCTTGAAAGATAAGGACGTTTTATTTTACTGCAACAGTGGGCACAGGTCGAAATTGGCTGTTGAATACGTCACCAAGAAAGGGATTAAAGCCACTATGATTCCAACAGAAGAACTTGCTAAATACGAGAAAGAGGGGAAGCCAATAATATGCGCCTTAAATTATCTCTCGGTGAAGCCCGGATGTGAAGCGGAGTTCGAAGAAATGGTTAAAGAGCTGTGCCATGTAACCAATGGAATGAAAGGCTTTCTCGGGTCAAAAATATTTAAGATCTCAACAATTTCCTATGGGGGAACTGGACTTCAAGGAGCATACGAGGATATCGATGTCAGGCCAAGCAAATATGTGATGTTGACCTACTGGACAAGCAAAGAAGCCCATGAGGAATTCCATAAGGAAAAGGAGATTCTCAAAGGATTCATGGATATGATGAAATACGTCTCGATAATGCCCTACGAAGAATATGGCGAAATCATGAGATAGCTAGAACCCTTCACTTCTTTGTCCTGAGGAATTGAATCATTGTTTTAGATTCATATGCGATTGGGGAACTGAATGCTTGCAACTAGGGGCAAAAAGCATGGTGGAGGCCAGTGAACAAGAAACCCTCGCAAAAATCCAGACCTCCTACACAATTACAATTATAAGCCCTGGCTTGGGTTCGCTGGGGTTATGAGTTCTCGCGGAGATCAGGTCGCTCCCGGATCCTTCGGGTCTGTCGTGAAGCGTCTCAAGGAAGGTGTCACAACATGTATGACCGAGCACAAAACCTCCGCTCTGGCCATTAGCGTTGTGACCAAGGAGCAGATAGTGTATCAGGCAGCCTTCGGACACCTGGACCGAGAACATAAGCAAAAGGTAGACCACGATACGCTGTTTTCTATCCAGTCAACCAGCAAGCTCATCACGGCCCTAGCCTTCATGATGGCAGTACAGGATGGAGTGGTGAGCCTCGATGACAAGTTGGTAGATTACTATCCCGAATTCAAAGTGCGGAGCCAGTGGGGGGACTCGGAGGGTGACAGGATTACGTTCCGGCAGCTACTCTCTCATCAGTCGGGCTTGCCGCAATTCACGAGGGTTGGTGGTTGTTTTGATGACAGCCCTCACACCTTTGAAGAGCGAGTAGAGAGCGTGGTGGGGACTTGGCTGCAGGCGCCGGTCGGGCAACGTTTCAACTACTCCAATATTGGTTTTGACCTAGTTGCCTACACCCTGCAGCGAATCACGGGAAAGCCCTTCCCGGACTACGTTAGGGAGAAACTGGCAAACCCATTGGGAATGACCTCGCTTTCTTATGGGCACGGCGAAGTCGCAAAGAACCCCAATCATGTAATCGGATACGAGTACGGCGCATTACCAGTGGAGTTTAATTATGCCTTGGGTTACGGGTGTGGCGTAGCCTGGCTCAGTATCACAGACCTCACCAAGCTAGTCCAGTTTCTGGTTAACCACGGAAACCATCAGGAAACACAACTAATTCAACCAGAACTACTAGACGAGATGCTCACCAGACAAATCAAAGGCACGGAAGGATACTCATATGGCTTAGGCGTGTTCATCCGGGGCATTGATGTCAGAGCCGTAAAACACGACGGTGGGGGCTATGGATACAGCGGCAGCCTCCAATGGCTACCAGACCACGGTATTGGAGTCGTCGTGGAAACAAATAACGAAGCTCACTTCCCCTGCGCGACCAGCCAAGCAGACAAGGCGCTGGACCTGATGCTCGAAGCCGTCGGCGTTGAACGCCAAGAATATTCACCCGAGACCTTGGTTACTCGACCCGCTGTGTCGATCGAACCCGTTCGGCTCCAACGCCTAGAAGGAATGTACTCAGGGATAATAGGTATTATCAATATCAAACTCCGTGATAGCAAGCTCTTCGCATACCTTGGCTCAAGCGAGTTCGAACTCACTCCCCATAGCGAAACTCAGTTCACTGGGAAGTTCCCACCAGCACTCAAGTTCACCTTCTGCACGAGAGGCAACAAACACCCCGCAAAACTAACAATCTTTCGCCAAGGGAGTGGACTAGAGGACCTACTCTATCTTCAGCCGCTCCCCAAGGATGAACCGCAAGGACCCAACAAGCCCCATTGGAAGCAATACGTCGGACTCTACAGGATGTTCTATTACGGGTCACAGCCGAGTCACTTGGGAGTCGCTATCAAGGACGGGCATCTGGTGCTCAAATCCTTCGCAGGAGTGACAAAACTCCAAGAGCACGAAAGCCTCTCCGGAGTCTTCTTCACACCCAATGGAGGATCAGTGGTGTTCGAGGGCAACCGAATGTACAATGGGAATTGCCCGGCAGTCCGTGTTGATGATCCCGTTCAAGACTTCAGCAGGTATGCCTCGTCAGGGAAACGCCATCGGCTCCTCCAAAAATTCGTAGTAGACTTTACAGCACAGATACTCGAGTTCCTCGACCGACAAGAAGAAGCAGAAGCACTAAGAGCCGTCAAATCACAATGGAACTGAATCATCAGCTCCCAGGCGATAAGAGTCACGAACCAGAGCATAGACTAATAGTCCTGATTGGAAATGCACTATCCTTTAATCCAGTCCTCACACGCTTCTAGTGGGAGGCACTCTGATGGTAGAAGTTGTCGAGATAGCTGATGGCGTATACGCCTTTGCGGAGTTCCTGAAAGAGAACGATATCTCTGTCTCCTGTTTCCTAGTCCAGGATGAAAAACAGGTAATCATCGAGACAGGAACCCTGAGTCTAGCAAGACCCTTCCTGAAACGAATGTCCGAACTGGGTCCTCTGGACAAGACATCTCATATCTTCGTCACTCATGAGCACCAGGACCATTTCGGTGGTTTACCCGAGTTCATCTCCGAAGCCTTCAGCGCAAAAGTCGTCGCACACAGGACAATAACTGCTCAACTAGCCTTTTCTGGTATCGTGGGGCGAAACCTGCTTGTAGAGGGAGGAGAAGCCATCAAGCTAGGGAAAAGAACCATTCACATCTACTATGCTCCTATCGAGACCAAAGGGAATATCATCTTTCTCCTTGAACCTGATGGAATCCTCTTCACTGGTGATTACTTCGGTCAACTCACCAAGGAGACTTGGACTCCATACACACGAATGCCGACGAACGTGTTCATTCATAACATCATCGCCTTCCATCAGGCCCTCGGATACTTCCAGAAAGACTTCATCAAGTACTTCTCTCCCCTGAAGAGAAAGTCTCTACAGTTCATTGCACCCTCCCACGGATCAATGATTAAAGAGTCCATTTCAGAGATATTCGAAAAAGTGATTAAGGCAAAGCTAGAGAAATGAAAGAAGGAGCGACAATCGCAGAAATCGGAGGAACAAACCCAGTGATTCTAGGATACATTCTTAGCAGCGAAGACGGCTTGGTTATTCATTACGACTTCTTTCCAAGTGGAAGAATAAAGGATATCATGGACGTTGATCTAGTTGGTGGAGCTATCTCTGCCATTTCCACCTTCACTATAGCTA
>JAEOTB010000067.1 GCA_016840065.1 Candidatus Hermodarchaeota archaeon
TGCAGGTCGTGGACCGTCACGGACACGCCATAGGTTCCGGGGTCTAAGGTGATCGCATTCGTGAGGTAGGCATTGCTGCCCCAACTTGGATAGCTGGTCGTGGTCAAGGCGAAGTGGGTGGTATCGTTGAGGGTCCAGTGGCTGACCCCCATGGTATCGGCGACTGCCAACGGATAGTTCAACGCCTCACCATAGTCGAGGACCTGATCCGTGGGAGTGATGGTCCACGTGGGCGCCGTGTTCGTGGGGTAGATGTAGATCTCGTCGTCACTGCCGTCATCGCCATGCCAGGTGACCTGACCATTGTGGATCTGCGGAGCATAGTCATCGTAGGCGTTGCTGGTGAGCTGGATGGTAGTTGTGCCATCCCAGAAGAAGATCTCGTCGTCGCCATCGATGCCCACCCAGGTGACCATACCGTTGTGAATCTGCTGATCCGTGTCAATGTAGTCGTTGTTGGTGATTTGGGTGGTGTGGGTGCCGTTCCAGATGATGATCTCGTTGTCGCTGCCATCGAAGCCTTCCCAGGTGACCTGGCCGTCGTGGATCTTCGGGTTATAGTCATGGTAGGTGTTGCTGGTGAGCTGGGTCGTCGCAGAGCCATTCCAGAGGAAAATCTCAAAGTCGCTGCCTTCATCGCAGTACCAGGTGACCTGGCCGTCGTGGATCTGCGGGTTATAGTCAGGTTGGGTGTTGTTGGAGATGTTCGTCACCGTCGACCCATCCCAGAGGAAGATCTCCCAGTCGATCCCATCAAGGCCCCACCAGGCGACCTGGCCGTTATGGATCTGCGGATACCCGTCAGTGTAGGTGTTGCTGGAGATGTTGGTCACCGAAGACCCATCCCAGAAGAAGATCTCGTCGTCGCTGCCATCGGAGCCCTTCCAGGCGACCTGCCCATTGTGCACCTGCGGAGACCCGTCAATATAGGTGTTGCTGGAGATGTTGGTCACCGAAGACCCATCCCAGAAGAAAATTTCGTAGTCGTTGCCGTCAAAGCCTTCCCAGGTGACCTGGCCATTATGCACCTGCGGATTATCATCATCGTAGGTGTTGCTGGAGATGTTCGTCACCGTCGACCCATCCCAGAAATAGATCTCCCAATCGTTGCCGTCGTGTCCACGCCAGGTGACTTGTCCGTTATGGATCTGCGGGTACTCGTCAGTGTCGGTGTTGTTGGTGAGCTGAGTAATGGTGTAGAGGTAGGGTGGGGTCGGTGCATCTCGTTGTCCGGTGCTGGTGATGCTTGGGGAGTGGTGCCCTAGCTGGGCAGAACCAAGAATCGGAGCGACCATCATCAGAAGAAAGAGAGCGAGTATGGTTACTTGCTTGGTTATATTCATGATCGTTCATTCCTTCATTGTAGTACTCTATTCTAAATTCCTTGGAGTACTTGTATTGAACTTCCTTTTATGTACTAATTTTCTCCTTTAACATCACAGAACGCACCATTTGAGGGCACTCATCGCTCAGGGCCTAGGAACAACGTACCCTGTTGGCAACAATCGTTGAATAATTGTAGAATAGGGCGGGTATAGAGGTGGAGTTTTTTAAGGAATGTGTGCTTTAGTCTAGCCATCTGAATCATGG
The DNA here is from genome assembly GCA_016840065.1 of Candidatus Hermodarchaeota archaeon. Classification (GTDB taxonomy): domain Archaea; phylum Asgardarchaeota; class Hermodarchaeia; order Hermodarchaeales; family Hermodarchaeaceae; genus YT-063. The sequence continues at coordinate 1,591 of JAEOTB010000067.1, forward strand.
AGTTGTGGTATGCCGCCTAATCAGCCCGTCAACCGAGAGCTGGTCGAGGCTCGAATCCGGGAAATCAATGACGCGCTTCAAACACTCAACACTCTTACCTGCAAGGATTTCAAAACATTGGTGTTGGTAGAGTTGCTAGCCCTTCGATATCTAGTAATCCAGCTCGTAGAAGCGGCAGCTAGTATTTGTATCAATCTCCTGGCTGCTCGTTTCAACGAACGCGCTGAAGGGTTCCCGGATTGCTTCACACGTCTAAGCGTGAAAGGGTTGATAACTGAGTCTCTTGCCCTTGCACTGGCAGGTGCAGCCCGGCTCCGAAACCTTCTCGTTCATCGCTACTGGGACATCAACGATGAACAACTCTACCTCAGCGCGAAAACAGGCGGAGCCGATTTCCTAGCTTCTGTGGATAAGGTTCGGATAATTCTCGAGGAGGGAACATAACCCGATGGACGACTCGCCCACAATACAACCACACACTACTGAGAAGCTCGAGTTTGTATATCGCACTCGTACAGCCCGGCAACGACGGAAGCTACGTCAAAGAATCACAGCCGCGCTACAAGAAGATCCCCAAGTGATGCTAGCTTACTTACATGGTAGCTTTGCGCGAGGCGAACCCTTCCGTGATGTTGACATTGCTCTCTGGCTCCAAAGCGATGACCCAAAAACAGCGTATTATTATTCTGTTCAAGTTGCGATAACACTTAGCAATACCCTTGGTCTCCCCGTTGATGTACAAGTACTCAACCACGCCCCCCTTCCCTTTCAATACCATGTGCTCTCCTATGGTATCCAGCTGCTCCCTCGTAATGAGGTACTACACTATCAGCTCTTTGACCTTTTCACCCGCCAATACCTTGACTTCCAAATACTGACCCGAAACACATTATCCCCCTAAAAGGGCTTTTTGAGGGCTCTAATCGCTTCAGGGTCTGGGAACGACGAACCTGGTACAAATTCCAAGGAGAAGTCACATTCATAAGTGGGTTAGACGGTGTGGAGGTGATTCCCATGATTGAAGGACTGGAAGCACGATTGAGGGCACGCGTCCTCCAAGAGAGCGCAGCCGTTGCCATAGATGAATGGACGGAGTTCCTCAACAGGCTCGATGTTCCCTTCTTCAACTATCGAGGCACCCACGTCACCGAAGTGGTCCGGATTGCCAAATATCTAGCTCGGGAGACGGGTGCGGACTATGACGTGGTGGTGATGGCGGCGTGGTTCCACGATGTGGCAAAACCTGGCACGGAAGGAACTGGGCGTCCTCATGGACCAGAATGCGCTGCTGTCGCTCGCACATACCTGCTGAAGGAGGGCGTCAATCCAGAAGTGGTTGAACGGGTGTGTGATGCCATCGAGAAACACGTGGGGTATACTCGCGATGCGCCCCTTACACCCCTTGAAGCCCAAGTTGTCTGGGAATCCGACAAGCTAGCCAAGCTAGGCATCACCAGCATGTTATTTCACCTAATCAACGGTCTGCGATATGAGCCCAACCCCAACTTGGATGATATCCTTGAAAGAATGCGAAAGGGTCTGCCTGGGCTAAGGAAGATTGAAGCCAGTATGTTCACGGAACCGGGGCGACGAATCGCCAAGGCCCGGATGCGCAGCTACGAATCCTTCATCGCTCTGCTAGAGAACGAGTTGAAAATGGAACAGTGAACCGATAGATTCTCCTCCACCGTGCGACCATGAGCCTTCCAAAGTAAATAATGTAAATATCCAGAAAGCAAATAAGTTTAGAAGTGGCGTTTTCTCACGGTGTTAACTCATGACCCAATACAACCTTAAAGGCAGTGTCAATTTTAAACACGACGAAGACTATGTCGCCGGTGCCCTCGGTATTCCTGGCCGCTGGGGCCCCATGTTGGATGTAGCTAGGCAGGCCTGGAAGCATGGCCAGACATTCTCTGAAAAGATCGAGTACCTTGTCAGTAAACTCAACGGTGCAGAACTCGTTCTTGCCCTCATCTTCTTTGGAGATATATGGGACCCCACGGAAAAGCAAGGCTAGCGGATTGGCTAAGAACTAACGTGTTCACTGGACCTGGGCGGCGGATTGCCAATGCCCGGATACGCAGTCATGAATCCTTCATCAACCTGCGAGAAAGCAAGTTGAACATGGAACAATGACTGGATAGACTCTTCACCCTCCCTATGTGTACTAAGATGATGAAGAAATCAGTGGATAATGGCGGATGAAATGAAAAGGAAACTCGGTCTTGGAGAAGATTGGCCAATGGTTGTCCTGTTCATCCTCGGAGTTCTAGGCCTCATCATCCTGTTTCTGGACATTATCTTCTACCAAAACCCCGATATAGGGCTTCAAGTGTTTAGCTTCACAGGTGCCATCCTTCTAGTTGAAAGACTTGTACGTAACCTATTCACACCCCTCGGCATCATTGGTCTAGTCGTAATCATACTTTGTGGGGCCCTTGAAATCAAAGCACGGCTGGATCTGAGGAAGGTCGGAATGACGATAGTTGGGTCCGTCAGACTCGAAATAGTGGAAGGACACAAACTGCTTACAGAGGGCATCTACAAACACATTCGCCATCCCCTGTACCTCAGCCAAATCCTAGGAATAATCGGGATGGCAATGGTGCTAACCAGCCTAATTGGAGTTGTATACTTCGCAATCATAATGATTCCCCTCCTGCTGGTACGGATACGCATTGAAGAAGAGATGCTCATCGAAGCCTTTGGAGACGAATACCGCGAGTACCAGAAGAGAACGAAGAAGCTCATCCCCTATCTGTTTTAATCACAGGACAAAGAAAGGCACTACTCCAAGAGAGACCAGGAAGACAAGACACCCACTCAAAACCAAGATAGAGAGCGGTAAATCGAAACCACGCAACCTTCCAATAGGAATGAGAAAGGACGACTTTTCCCTGTACGCCGTATACTGTTCACCAAACTTCTTAGAAAGATAGAACTCCTCGATTAACGCCAAGAAGAAATACAAACCTAGCTCCACAAACCAGACCATCAGAGTACCCTCGGGGGTCAACCAGCCAACCCCATAAGTACTCTTGAGTAGCGAATAACTCATCGCTGTCAACCCCAGTGTCAACAGGAGAAAACCCGTATACTGTGGATGCCGGATGAACCGATAAGGACCCGAAGTAACCAGCCCCTCCTTCCTGTGCCACAACAAGTACACGACAGAAAAAACGGCTAGAGCTAGACCCGCTACTACAAAGCCCAGCGCAACAGGAGAGAAGAAAGACCCGCTTTGTATGAAGTCGACAACCGCTAGGTGCAGGCTAGCTGGGAGCTGCTGCCCCAACAGAGCTAGATACAACACAAGGGGCAAGGTCATCAAGGCAGGATACACGCCCATCGGAGGAATCTGCACGATCAGGGGAACCAAGTAACCGCTAACTTTCAGGAACCCAGCTCTGATCCTAGACACAAACGACATAGCAATCAACAGGGAAACCCAAGTAAGCACCTACTTATTATCCTAAAGGTTAGAACAAGTCAAAGGAGTTCATTCAACAGATTAGAACACCCAAGAACTAGTCTAGTCCCGTATCCCATCTGACCCGAAAGGGCTATCAGCTAGTAGGTTTCAATATATGGTCATGGGCTCTGTGAGGGATAACTTGATCAAGCATCTGGATACACTGCGGGCCTTCATCCTCGAAGTCCACAAGGTCGATTCCGGGCTCTACACCGTGGACCAAGTCGACACCTTACTCCCTCAGCCCAACGCCTTCAAGTACATCGACCGAGATTGGGCCAACACTCTCCGTGAAGCCCTCGGCTACATCGAATGGTACCTGCGGCTGGTGAGAACATGGGCTGACCATTTCTATAGCATAGTTCTGAGCCTTGGTGCTACCCAGGAGGAGGCAGTCCGTATCCGGAAACGAGAACTGGGCAGCTTCACCGTCTTCAAAGACAAAGTCTTCGAAAAGACCTATATTGACGGGGTCCTTAAGGGTCTCCAGAGTGAAGCAGAACGCGTCCTCAAGGATTCACAAGCACTCATGGACAAAGGCCCTAGATTGTTCGAACTGATTAGACAATTCGGTGGTCCTTACTTTGAAAAAGTCCTAGAAATCGGTATGGCCTGGATTGCTGTAGACCCCAATGACCTATACACCCCCCTCAAAGGGCTCACAAAAACCAGTAAAGCCGCGAAAACCTCCGAAGACCTGATAATGTCTTTTGGACGGTACCTCGACCAAATCGCCTCCCTGCTTGCTACCATACCTGTGTTTGTAGGGCTTGAAACAGTCTTAAACTTCACGGACTCACAAATGCAGGCCAGCCGAGAAAGCCACCAGAACCTCATTAACCAAGTAGAAAATCTGCAGGGTTACATCGAACAGTACCACGAGGCCCTAAACCAGATAAACCAGCACATCACTTTCCTGCTACTCCCAGTTCTTCCAAACACTACCCCGGTTCAACAATGGATTACCCGTCATCAATCTAGCCGCACAACCCTCACTGAAAAACTCCTTCCCTCCTCCATCGACCCCAAGGCGCTAGCCTCCACGCTCCAAGCCGCCAGTGACAAACTCGTAGTAACGGATACCATCATCGACACCGCCCGGCTCCTCCTCACTAAAGCACTCCCCTTCAACGCCATCATCCAGTCGCCCTCCATCACCCAGTTTCTCGACGCCGCAAAACAGAGAATCACCATTTTCTGGAGATGGCGACCTCACATCGAGAAAACCTTCGCCAGCCTACAATCCAGCCTATAGCACCCCTCGCTCCCACCTAATATCCTACAGGTTAGAACGGCGTGTTCTAGGGTTAAGAACACACCAAACAGATGAACCATGATCATGGAAGCTGTTGCTACCTATCACACATAACCGAAAAAGGAGTCTGAATAGCTGTTAAAGCAAACGTTATTGACGCGTCTACATGAAAACGCTTACAAGTACGCGTGAACCCGTAAAACACGACCACAGCAAAGACACCACCCGCTACCGCAACTAGCGTAACCCCAGCCCAGAATTCAGGACCGAGAGGTGGTGTTACAGGAGGGGTGTAGGGTGTAGGAGGTGTGTTGTCTCCTGTCCATACTGGTGCTTCTTGTACCGTGAATGATTCACCCAGGGCATCCAGTGTTCCTAGAGCTCGCAGTATTTCTACTGCCGCATAACATCGCATAAGCTGCTCTCTAACGGGATTATCAATATCGCTAGGAATATTGACAAACCCTCCATGCATTGGAGTTTGACAGGAAAGCACAAACTCTGTAGTCAGAGTAGCATTTACCTGGTTCAACCTACCCAACAACTCCAAGCTTAGAATGGCAGAATAAGTATGCGCCAGTTCACCAGCAAATGATCCATCATCTTCATAGAAGCCCATCAGATAATTTTCGATTGCGTCTGCTGAAACCAAGCCAATCGTACCAAGATGATGAAGAACTGAAACGCCGTTAATTGTACCTGATGGAGAACGTGTGCCTTCAAATGTAACCGAAAAACCTGCTACTGAACCATCTGAATCGTAATATCCAAGCGTGTACTGATTAGTAAGTGCCGAATTTATACGCCCAAGTTCACCAAGACAATTTAATGTTGCAATATCATTATACAAAGGCCATATGAGGCTGCTGTAACTACTGGGTTGACTGTTGAACCCTCCATCGCTGGTCCTGTAACAATCCATCACCCAGTTCGTTGTTGCCTCTTGATTAATAGAGTCCAACGCGTTGAGGTGATATAGGGTTTCGACCGCACCGTTTACAGTACCGTAGTCAACAGGAGTTTCCCAAGGGCTAGTAGTAAAACCACCGTCTACTTCTTCACAATCGACCACGAATGAGATTAGGCTAGCTTCATCAATGGCAGAGAGTTCGTCAAGTACTGACATGACAAGTGTTGCCCACTTGGATGCTTTCAGAAGAGCAGCAGAGCGGGGTTCCATTAGATTGTCAATGAAGCCTCCATCCACCATCTGGAGCTCAGAGATGAAGTCGACTATTGCTTGATGTCTTGTGGTATCATAAGCTTTTGAATAGCGAATAGCGTGTACTGAAATGGTCTCCATTTGGGGTGGGGAAGTATGGGTTTGCAGGAGTGGGATTGATGGATTCTTGTCAATTCCTGTTAAACTATACACTGAAGGTAAGAGAATCATTGCTGTTAAAGCTAGTAGAACTCCACACAGGAGAATCTTCAGTTGTTTGTGCATTCCTTATCCCATCTGAAGTCGGAGGTGTCGCCTTCTTTCTTATATCAGTGGATTTACGTTATATGATTTTTGTACTGCTTCGGTTTTAAGATATCTGAGGAACCTGACAATTCGTTATGTAGCGATGGTTCCCAACCTAAATTTTCATATAGTATTTGTCTGTCCTACACTTTGGTGATTTTTTGAGTAGGAAAACAAAGTTCGGCATCTACATTGCCAATCATGGCATTACTAATAATCCACAAGATTACGTCGCATTAGCTAAGAGTTCAGAAGAACATGGATGGGAAGGGTTCTTCATATGGGACCACGTTTTCCTACCGTGGGCACCAGATCAAGCTGTATTGGATCCATGGATCGTCTTGTCCGCGATAGCTACTCAAACAAATAACATGGCTATTGGAACCACAGTGACACCATTACCACGAAGAAGGCCAACGGTCATCGCACGAGAAGCAATAACACTCGATAGACTTTCTAATGGACAATTTATTCTAGGTGTGGGATTAGGAGGCACTGCTGAACTGAAAGCCTTAGGTGATGAGGAGGATCCTAAGACTCGAGGAGAGATGCTGGATGAATCGTTACTCATCCTCAAAGGGTTGTGGTCTGGCAAACCCTTTACCTTTGATGGCAAACACTTCCAAATCAAAGAACCAGTGACATTCAAACCAGAAGGGAAAATCAAGATTTGGTGCGGAGGTAACTGGCCCAACAAGAGACCATTCCGACGGGCTGCGAAATATGACGGGATATTTCCATTGAAAGTCGGTTCTGACCCCTCAATCTATCCGCAAGATATGCGAGAAATCATGAGTTACATTGGCAAGTACAGGAAATCGCTGGACACCTTTGATTGGGTAAAGAGTATCTACACCATTGCAGACCGAGAACACGACGCCTATATCCATGAATTCATCGACATGGGTGTAAATTGGCTCCTAGAGGCATTCTGGCCCGCACGGTGTGGCTTGAAGGAAATTCAAAAGAGAATCGAACAAGGTCCCCCAGAATAATTTTGGAAAGACGAGTACTTTTCGAGTGGAAATGGAGCTATTTACTCTAGACATCTATAGACTACTCGGTAAATAACAGTTTTAAATTAGGGAGCTAATTACTGGATAGAACGTACACTATCTGTACGCTGGGTTGGGAAGATGCAAATTATTTGGCCCAAAGCATGTGTAGCATGTGGTCGCGGGGATGAGCAGACCCCACTCACACGGCACCGCTATCCTTTCAAGCATTCTCAAATGATTGGTGGCGAACCATCCCTCCACCTTTGCCCCCCCTGCTATTCGCGGGCTAGAAAACGCTACATCACCGGTGCTGTATCCCTCTTCCTTATCTTTGCCATAGCACTACCATTGACACTACTCTTCTACACAGTTACTGTCCAGTGGCAGACGATACTCGGGTTATATCTTACTGAACTGGAATATCAGTTATCTACACTATCCTTTCTAAATCAACAAGCCACAATAAGCAATGGATTATATTGGGGCTGCCTAGGCATTGCTCTTCTCTTCCTCGGGCTCTGGATAAGGTGGATTACAGGCAAGCGTCATCTAGCGAAACAATCCCTGAAGATGAAAGTCGATAAACTTGAAAAATCTCTTTCGGACTTGAAACCCCTCAGACCACAATTTACCAAATTCCCGACCAAGGTTAAACTCTATAGTTATACCGAAGAGGATGTGGCATACGAATTAGATGTGTCTGCAGCATACGCGCAAATCTTTCTCAGCGCTAACCCAGCATGGAAGGAGTGTACGTAACGCGACAGAACCCCTCAAGCGGACGATGGCGACGAGTAAGGTCCTCCAGAATAATCCGGGAAAGATATTTTACAGCTAGCGGGTGGATAACCTCAAAGCTAATAACCCTAGAAGCGGCGGCTTGTCACGGTGTTATCTTTTGACCAAGTACAACCTCAAAGGCAGTATCACCTTCAAACACAACGAAGACTATGTCGCCGACGCCATCGGCATCCCGGACCGCTGGAATCCCCTGTTGGATATGGCTCAGCAAGCCTGGAATCATGGAAGGACCTTATCCGAAAAGATCGAGTACCTGGTCAGCCGACTCGACGGCGCGGAACTCGTCCTCGCTCTCATCCTCCTTGGGGAAAAGGTGGAATGGTCACCTTCAGATCACCCGTTATGGTGGAATAAATACAGCCAGAAATAATTGTTCAGCAACGGAGAAACTTGCATTGAACTTGATGGATATCATTCACCGACAGCGTGCCCCGAAACCATGGGCGGAGGGCGAAAAGACCCCGTGGAATGCCCCCGACTTCAGTCAACGCATGCTCAAGGAACACTTGTCGCAGGAGCACGATCTTGCCAGCCGTTGCGAATTCTTGGGTAGTCATTGGTCCCATAGATCGAACACATTCAACAACTATGAATGTTCTCTGAGAAATTTAATGAGTTCCGAATTCATCTTGGAAACATGTTCTCCTAACCAGACTACATGTCCTATATTCTCAAGACTTAGTAACCTAGCATTCGGGATAGACGTTGCTGAAAATTCAGCATTGGAGTATGACACATCTCCATCAACTGTTCCATGAATCACCAATGTTGGACAATTTACAGCTTCCAAGGAGGTAAAAGATATCTGTTGAAGTTGCTCAATATCATTGTTTAGACCAACCTTTCTTGGACTCATTGGACATGTCGTGCGGATGAACCTCTTATACCAATCAACTTGCTCCGGGATAGCCATCACTTGTGAGATATAATTATCTCGATCCTCAGAATCTACAATCATTGTCTCTTTGAGCGCTTGCTTTAACGACCAAGCAGTCGAGCGCCTAGTCAACATATCATATATCCACACTCCAAAATCTGCTATGGAATCAGACAAAAATATCCTACCAAGCAAAGAATTCATTGCGTCTAAGTTCACGGTATATTCACGACTGACTGCTGCCATTAGAATAAGAGCACTTATTCGGTCTGGATGCCGTAGAGCAAAGTGCAGAGCTACAGGACCTCCCGCTGAAGCTCCTAGAATCGCGACTTCTGGTATCCCCAGAGTAACCAATAGTGCTTCAATTGCATCTGCTTGTTCTTCGAATGTTTCCCCTGTGCTCAATGGTGTGCGCAGATACCCTGGTCTAGATATTGCCAATAATGAAAAACCCTCTTTGATCCACATACCCATATCAATTGAGCTTTGATCATATCCTCCAGGAGCTCCGTGTAGTGTTAAGAGTACAGGTCCACTTCCCTTCAGAGAGTACTCGATCTCACCCATTGAAGTAACAGCTATTTCGCTGCCTTCATTTAGAGTGTTGAGTAAATTCCGCTTCCACCGCCTGAATGATATGATAATAAAGACAAGTAGTACTGCTAATAAGACCAGGGAGAGTTCAACGAACATAATGAGCACACTCAGCTTGATAGCATCACATTCTTTGCACACTCGCAAAGTACAATCGTGCTTAAATCACCATCTGTATCCTATCTCTGTTTTGATAATCTTTCCGAATGAAACTGCAGAAAGGTGAAGTCTAAGCAGACTTTGGTCAAGGACACCCCGAAGCGAATTAGACTACAGGTTAGAACACTTTGAATTGAGTTATTCTCGACAAAAGGGGAGTTGCTCCATTTTTGGGGAGTTGTTAGAGTTATTGGTTCCCAACCAAAATTCAGATATACTCTTTGCATGAAAACACGTCAATAGAGATTTAACAGCATTATTTTTTGGTGATTTTGTTGAGTAGGAAAGTAAAGTTCGGCATATATATTGCTAATCATGGACTTACCAGTAATCCACAAGATTACGTCACGTTAGCGAAGAGTGGAGAAGAACATGGATGGGAAGGGTTCTTCATATGGGACCACGTTTTCCTACCGTGGGCACCAGACCAAGCCGTATTGGATCCATGGGTTATATTGTCTGCAATCGCTACTCAAACGCATAAAACGGCTATTGGTACAACGGTAACCCCATTAGCAAGAAGAAGGCCCATGATAATAGCACGAGAAGCAATGACACTCGATAGACTTTCTAGTGGAAGATTTATTCTTGGTGTGGGATTGGGAGGTACAGGAGAACTCAAAGTTCTCGGTGAAGAGGAGGACCCTAAGACTCGAGGAGCTATGCTTGATGAATCGTTACTAATCCTCAAAGGGTTGTGGTCTGGCAAACCCTTCACCTTTGAAGGCAAACACTACCAAATCAAAGAACCAGTAATATTCAAACCAGAAAGTAAGATTAAGATTTGGTGCGGAGGTAACTGGCCCAACAAAAGACCATTCCGACGGGCCGCGAAATATGACGGGATTTTTCCATTGAAAGTCGGATCTGATCCCTCAATCTATCCGCAAGATATGCGAGAAATCATGAGTTACATTGGCAAGTACCGGAAATCCCTGGACTCCTTTGATTGGGTAAAAAGCATATACACCCTTGGCGACAGAGAACACGACGCGTATATCCATGAATTCATTGACATGGGTTGTACTTGGCTATTAGAGGCTTTCTGGCCAGCACGGTGTGGCTTGAAGGAAATTCAAAAGCGAATCGAACAAGGTCCTCCCGAATAATTTTGGAAAGAACACTTTGAATTGAATTAAGGCTTAATACGTTAGCCACTAATCAACACTAGATGTTGTTGTTCAACAAAGGAGAAACTCACTTTGAAACTACTGGATATCATTCATCGACAGCGTGCCCCTAAACCGTGGGCTGAGGGGGAAAAGATCCCGTGGGATGCCCCAGACTTTAGTCAACGAATGCTAAACGAACACCTGTCCCAAGAGCACGATCTTGCCAGTCGTCGCTTCGAGATTATCGATAAGCACGTCAACTGGATTCACAATCAGGTTCTGAAGGGGAATCCGACTCGAATTCTTGACCTTGGCTGTGGACCTGGATTGTACACGAATCGTCTGGCAAGACTTGGGCACAGTTGTGTAGGGATCGATTTCTCTCCAGCATCAATAGCTTATGCCAGAGAGCAGGCTGAGGAAACGGGTCTCGAATGTACGTATATCCACCAAGATATTCGGACAGCAGGGTATGGCGACGAGTATGGCCTTGTCATGTCGATTTATGGCGAGTTTAACGTTTTCCGTCCTAGGGAAGCAAGAGGTATTCTTGAGAAAGCCTGTCGCGCCTTGGCATCCAATGGGTTTCTACTTCTTGAACCGCACACGTTTGACGCCGTCGCTAAGATAGGAGAACGGTCCTCTTCGTGGTACTCGGCAGTGAAAGGGTTGTTTTCGGAGAAGCTGCACCTGTGCCTTGAAGAGAGTTTCTGGGATGCGGAACACAATGTAACGATTCAACGGTACTATATCGTCGATGCTATGTCAGGTGAGGTGACGCGCTATTCGTCCAGTATGCAGGCGTATACGGACGAAGAATACCGGTCGTTATTGGCTGAATGTGGGTTTGGTGAAGCGATGTTTTATTCATCATTGGGTGGAAGCGGGAGTGATTCAGAGGGCTATTTGATGGCTATCCTTTCACAGAAGGGCGTGGCCTAACTAGCGTGTGTTACAAGCCTTTTCTTGACAACGTGTTCCTCCGATGTTGGATTTAAATCTCTGATGCCCTGTTAGTTGAACTATGTCTGTTGTGGCGGTTGTAAAGGGAGAACGAGGTCTTGAACCCATTTTTAGGGCAATAGAGCTGATACCCTTCAAGGAAGCGCTTGAGCCCTTTGAAAGGGTCTTGGTGAAACCTAATCTGATTACAAGCCACACTTTCGAGACCGGAATCACAACGCATCGAGTCTAGTCTCCTCCAGCGAGGAATTCCAGTATCATGGGTACGACCAGGTCTTCCTGCTCGCGTGTGAAGGCGTGTGGTGCATCCCTGAATACATGTAACTTGGCTCGAGGTATGCGTTCGGCGAGGATTCGGGCGTTCTCGGGATGAAAGAGCACATCCTTCTCTCCTGCCATGATCAGACAGGGAACGTGAATATCTGGTAACCGTTCATAGGTCCCCTTCCAGCTCATCACGGCCTGTGCTTGCCGCCATTTCCCAGTGAAGGTTGTCGGGTACTTGATGGCTTGGGTCTCCTGCATCAAGGTGTCCCGGTGGGCTTCCACAAACGCAGGCGAGTACACTATACTCCACCACAGTTCCATTGCCTCCTCTGTTGACATGGTCGGGGGTGGATTCGAAGCCGTCATCATCTTCTGTTGCACCTCACCTGCAACAGGCACGCTGTGGGGACCACCAAATGTCGTCATACTTAGAATCAGACGTAGAACCTTCGTGGGATACGCTAGGACAAGTTCTTGAGCTATCATGCCGCCCATCGAGGCACCAAAGATATGGGCCTGCTGATACTCAAGTTCATCCATTAATCCTGCGACATCGTCAGCCATCATTTTGATAGAATATTCAGCGTCAGGGACGGTGCTCCGTCCGGTTCCACGGTTATCGAACAAGACGACCTGATAGGACCTGGCTAGTTGCTTCCAAAAGGGTCCCCACATCTCCACACTTGCCCCAAACCCATTAATCATGACTAGGGGCGGTCCTTCTCCATGAAGTTCATAGTAAACCTCGATATCGTTAACTTTTACCTTCAATGCTTCACTCTCACGGGGATACTGGTCTGAAAAACTACATATTAACCTCGAAAGACTGGATTTTAATATTTAACGTTTTGTAAATAGGAACATGTCATTAGTGGCTGTTGCTAAGGGAGACCGCGGACTTGAACCTGTATTTCGGGCAATGGAACTAATACCCTTCAAGGAAGCGTTCGAGTCCTATGACACGGTCTTGGTGAAACCTAATCTCATCACCGGTCACACCTTCGAGACAGGAATCACCACCGACCCCGTCGTAGTGGAGGCGGTGCTCTTGAAGATCCAGGAACTGGACAAGAAAGCGATTGTGGTGGAGACCGCGGGCGGCATCACTTCACCCGACGAAGCCATCATCGAGACTGGGATGATGGAAGTCCTTGACCGGCTGGGTGTCGAATATGTCAACATGGGGAAGCTTGACGACCAGGTCGAACTGGAGGTAGAGAATCCTCGGGCATTAAAGACCTTCAAGGTAGCCCGTCTCGCCACCGAGTCAGCGATTATCACAGTGCCATCAATGAAGACGTTGGGGCACACATCTATCACGATGGGATTGAAGAACATGTTCGGTATGCTCACAACATCGAGCAAGTATCCCCTTCACAAACTGGGCACAAACAACTTCATCTACGACATCTGCAAGACCCTACCACCCACGCTCAGTGTGATCGATGGCTTCTATGGCAAGTCTGGCAGGGGTCCATGGAGTGGTGCACCAGTGAAGATGGATACAATCATCGCGAGCGTGGATCCAGTCGCCGCAGACGCCACAGCCGCCCGATGCATCGGCATCGACCCCAATACGATAGATCACGTTCGTTGGCTCCATGAAGCTGGTATGGGTGAAATCACCGACATAGAAGTTGTAGGTGATGGCATCGACGCTGTCTACCAGAAATGGGAGCTAGATTGAAGTTTAGAAAACCGTACTTCCAAAATGCACTTATCTGCTGAGATCCTTCGGTGTATTTCGATTGTGCAGGTGTGAAATATGGGCAACACCACTGAGACAAAGCCGGAAGTTGTTGGCAAGGAACTTGGAATCTTTGAGAAGTATCTGCCATTATGGGTAGCAATCTGCATGGTAGCCGGAATCCTTCTATCTATGTTCGTGCCCAACATCGGTGCAGCCATAGATTCCTGGAAGATTGGCAACATCTCTGTGCCCATCGGGATATGTCTATTTCTTATGATGTACCCTGCAATGCTCAACATCCAGGGCTCTGAGTTAAAGAAACTCGGACAAAACCCTAAACCCATCATCCTCACATTAATCTCAAACTGGTTGATTGCACCCA
>JAEOTB010000068.1 GCA_016840065.1 Candidatus Hermodarchaeota archaeon
GCAATGTTCGCCAGCAAAAAAGGCAAGCCTGAGTGCATTCGAGCGTTGGCGAGAGCTGCATACATCTATGGGTTTGAATCGTATCGTAGAATGTCTGTTTGTAGCAAGGACGTTGTTGAGTTAGCGCCCTGTGTAGATGATAGCATTTTTTCAGGACACTATTTTTTCCAATGAAATAGTATCTCTGCCGTCGGTAGAGTTTTTCGAGTTCAGTTGAGGTCACTGTTTAACACATTCTCCCGCTCAAAGCCAATCATTTAAGTATTGCCTTTCTAACGCGGTCGTTACCCTCTTTGAAGGGAGTCTTTGTATGGGTCTCAGGGAAATAGTAGACAAAATCTATGGCAAATATGACGTACGGAACACGGCGCGTGATTACCTGATGGCAGAGTTTCGCAAGGTGTTGAAGGCTACACGGGAGTCGATAGCAGCTATCCACCGCGATGAACTCGATAAAGCTGAAATCAAGTTAGACGATGCAAAAGCATTGTTAGCTGCCGCTCATAAAGAACAAGCTAAAACTCCTAATCTCCCTATATCAGGACTTGTTCAAAATGCTGAAGGGGAAGTAGTAGAGGCTACGATGCTCCTTGCTTTTCGTAAGGAAGAAGCGTTTGTTGGACCTGAAGAGATTGGAGTGGGAGAAATCGGGTATTTGCTAGGTCTTGGTGATTTTATTGGCGAACTTCGGCGAGTTACAATCGACGCATTAACAAAAGACAACCTAACCCTAGCGAAGAAAGCGTTTTCACAGATGGAAGGAATCTACACGCTATTATTAGCTTTTGATTTCCCAAACGCATTGACTCCAGGTTTGAGGTCAAAGACAGATACTGCACGTCGGCTTGTTGAGCGTACGCGCGCAGATATCAGTTCTGAAATTCAGCGCCGTCGATTACTAGAAGGTATTCAAGAACTCCGAAAGAGCCTCAAAGACTAAGATGAAAGGTATTGCTAGCTAAGCTGTTAATCCCTAAAGCGCGTGAAATACAACAACGTTTTGCTACTCGTGTAAAAGAAGAAGATGACCTTACACTCCCGCCTCAAATAGTGTGTGGGCTAGACGCGTCATATGTTGGGGAAACAGCAATCGGTGTTGCTGTGCTACTACGCTTTGAGGATATGAAAATAATCGATCAGGCTGTAGTTTCCTGTAGGATTAAGATTCCATATATCCCAACTTACTTCTCTTTCCGTGAATATCCTCCACTTTCACTTGCCTTCACTTCACTAAACAGAATTCCAGATGTATGCTTTGTAGATGCTCACGGTCGCAGTCACCCACGTAGGTTGGGCGCAGCTTGTCACTTCGGTGTACTGCGGAATATCCCGACAATAGGTATCGCAAAACGTATTCTGTGTGGGAAAACCCAATACTCTTCGAATTCATGGTCTCCACTTCTACATAAAGAAGAGATTGTGGGAGCAGAGATTACTACAAAAGAACGTGCAAAACCGATTTATGTCAGCGTCGGTCACCGAATAACATTAGAAACTGCCATTAACCTGACTAGACAATGTATTACCAAATACCGTCTACCCGAACCGATTCGATTAGCTCATCGTCTAGCAACTGACTATCGAGGAAAGTTGAAATATAAGATTTAGGTGTGACCTTGTGACGAACTATCTATGGTTTACTCTTCTTGCAATAGCCCGGATTGGTGGGGCGAGTAATAGCGTGCATACATCGACACCAAGATTAGCCACGCTTCTAGAGGTTACTCAGCAAACCGCATCTCGGAGGCTTCGAGAGCTTGAGAAAAAGGGGTGGATACGCAGAACAATTAACCGGCAGGGGCAAGTAATCCGAATTGAACCAAAGGGTATTGCTAAGCTGAAAGAGGTTTATTCAATGCTGGAAATCGCCTTAACAGAGAAGCGTTTGGTAACTTTTCGGGGTCGAGTTACTAAAGGTTTGGGTGAAGGGGCCTATTATATTCAACTTGAAGGCTACAAACGGCAGTTCCGAGAGAAATTAGGCTACAAGCCATTTCCAGGAACATTAAACATTCAACTAGTATCTGATGCAGATGTTCACGAGCTTCAACTTCTCAAGGCAACAATCGGTATTGAAATTCACGGTTTTGTCACAGGAGGCAGGACATTTGGCTCAGTGGCTTGTTATCCTACTCGCGTCAATGACCAAGTTGATGCAGCAATCCTTTTGATTCAAAGAACTCACCATAAAGTTAACATAATAGAGATTATTGCAGAGATCAATCTCAGGGAAACGCTGAAACTGGAAGATGGTGACATTATCGTCCTTAAGACTCGCGTTCACGAATAATATTTGACGCTTTTTGGAGGATGGCAGAAGAGCTGGTTAAGGGGAACTCCCGATACATCGTTTGTAAGCGTCGGACCTCAGTTTCTAACCCTCGACAGCGTAATTCCTCTTGAATTTCTTCATGTGAAACTATTTGGTTGGGACCTAATAGCAATATATCAGGATGTAGCTCCTCAATCACAGAAAGGAAGTCAGATCCTTCGGTTCCTAAAACTGCTCTCTTAACCCCCTTCAAAGACTCAACCATATATCGACGCTGTTCCTCCGGGATTACTACTGGATGATTCTTAATACTAAGGACGTTCTTATCCCGAGCAACAACAACGATGACCTCCCCTAACTTCAAAGCCTCAGTTATCAGATAGACATGACCTGGATGAAGAATATCGAATGTCCCGGCAACAACAACCCGCTTTTGCAAAAGATTACCTCATATCTTTCAACATACAAGCCCGTTTAAAATTCTCTCTTGTCGGGTTTCTACAGAAGAATTTTTAACACCTATTGTCAGGCATCTACACAATAAAAATCACAGCGTGGGCTCGTAACTTAGCTAGGTAGAGTGCTGGGCTCTTAAGGTCTCTGACCGCAGACACCCAGTCGTCGCGGGTTCGAATCCCGCCGAGCCCGCCATTTTATCTAAAATGTTCGTAGCCACGTGGCTCGATTATTCTTTCTTTTCCATCTATGTCGAGGATGATTTCTACGTCTTCGGTTACTGTTCCAATTCGTACTAGTTGACCCCTGGTCTTCTGTACTACTTGGTTCGCTTTTGTCCATCCGCTGCTTGGGATGGTTACGACGAGTTCAAACTCCTCTCCGCCGTAAAGGGCTAAATCGTTAGCGTCGAGTTTGTGCTGTTTTGCGAATTTTGTACAAGATTGTGGAATTGGGAGCTGATCGATGCGGAATCCCACTTGGCTGGCGAGGGCTAGTTCGTGAAGTGACCAGGCTAGCCCATCGCTGCTGTCAATTGATGCTGATGCAACACCGGTCAATGCCAGCGCACGACCCTCTTTTAATCGGGCATACGGCTGAAGGGCCTTGCTTCTTATCTGTTTCATTAATCGCTTAGAAGTTGTGTACCTCTCAAGCATTATTTTGAAGAGAGCGCCTGTGTATCCAAACTCACCTGTGACAGCTATGATGTCTCCTGGTTTCGCTCCGCTCCTGTGTAAAAGTTGTCCTCGGGGTGAAGTGCCAATTGCAGCGCAGTTAATCACGAGCTCTGAGCATTGGTTTGTGTCGCCGCCTAGATAATAGGTATCGTGTTTTCGACATACATGATTCAACCCTGAAACCAATGCTTCAACGTACTCCTTTTCAATTTCCTCTGGGAACCCAAACGATACAAGAATACCAAGAGGAGCAGCTCCTTTTGCTGCCAAGTCGCTTAACCCCATCACCCCAACTTTCCATGATATTTCCTCTGGAGTCATACCCGGTAGAACATCAGTTGAGGTCACCAGCATATCGGTGTTGAAAACAATCGCTTGACCTTCAAACTCAACAGCTGCAGCGTCCTCACTCCCCTTTAACAAAGCGTCAGGGGACTTTGTAATAAGCTGCTGAAAACGTTGAATCAGCTTACGCTCTCCAACGTCACTGACAGTTACTCGTTCATCCTTGGGCATCTAGCAATCACTTCACACTACTAGTGTATCATTGACGAAATCTTTATTGGTTACAAGACTTTCTCCACTCAAATAAGCCTCGGTGGCTCAGTGGTAGAGATACCGGTCATTCGGCACCTCAACTATAGAGCGGCAGCCTCGTATCATGTTGAATTCTGTGAGTGAGCTGTTGGTCGCGGGTTCAATCCCCGCCCGAGGCTCCATATTTCTCTGCTTCTACAAATTGACAGTACAATGTAAGCTTAACACGTATGTCACAATATCTAGGAAAGTGAGATTAGGGAAGATGCTAGTTCTGGAGGTCGGATAGCGCAACATCGACGAATCTGCCAGAAGGAAGTTTACGTCGAATAGTTATTGGTAACTGGCGCTTCTCCAATTCCAACTCTGCAATTCGGATGGGATCAAGGACCGTAGGATCGATTCGGATGAGTATAGGCGCTCCCATCGAAATCTGAAGGGCGCGTGCACCAACTATTCGAGAGCGCTCATACCGAGTAATCCTCTGCCCCTCAATCTTTTCCTTGAGGGCTTTTGCTCCTCCTCTAGTTCTAGGGGCTCTTATAGTTAATTGGTGTTTAGTCGTCAAAATCTCCGCCCATACCTGGTCCGCCTGGTCCGCCTCCGCCACCCATACCTTTAGAGGCGATGACATCGTCGATCCGTAGGAGCATCTGCGAGACTTCACTCGCAGATTTGATAGCTTGACGTTTCACAACAAGCGGCTCCCAAACACCGCCCTTGGCCATATCTCCTACTTTGCCCTTCAAGCCATCCACACCAGCACTTACCTCACCTTTCTCGTGACGGGACTTCAAATCCGCTAGGATATCAATGGGATCAAGTCCAGCATTCTCTGCTAGTGTCTTGGGGATAACCTCCAAAGCGTCTGCGAAGGCGATTACAGCTAGTTGTTCACGTCCTGGAAGACTCTCAGCGTATTCGTTTAGCTGACGGGATACCTCAATTTCAGGTGAACCGCCACCTGCAACAACACGTCCATCTTCGACAACGTCACGAATCACACAAAGTGCATCATGAAGTGCTCGGTCTGCCTCGTCGACAATCAAATCAGTGCTTCCTCTGAGAAGGATGCTTACTGCCTTAGGGTCTGTGCAACCCTCAACGAAAATCATCTTATCGTCAGCGATCTTTCGTTCTTCAATAATGTCTGCTTTCCCTAAATCGCCAGCAGCTAAATCGTCAAGGTTAGAAACCAGCTTACCCCCAGTTGCTCGCGCCAGCTTTTCCATATCTGACTCTTTGATTCGGCGGACAGCAAGAATGCCTTCCTTAGCGAGAAAGTGCTGAGCGACATCGTCAATCCCTTTCTGGCAAAGAACCACATTGGCGCCAGAATTCTTGATCTTCTCTACCATCTCGCGAAGCATATGCTCCTCTTCATCGAGGAAACTCTGCATTTGTTCTACCTGAGTAATACTGATTTTGGCTGTAAACTCGGTCTTCTCGACTTCGAGTGCGCTCTGAATCAAGGCAATCTTTGCCTTCCGAACAAGCTGGGGCATCCCAGGATGGACCACTTCCTTATCAAGGACAATGCCCTCAATGAACTGGGTGTCTCTCAAGGTGCCGCCCTGCTTCTTCTCAACCTTGATATGATCGATATCAGCCTTCCTTTTACCATCAATTTCCTCGGTAATACGAAGAACTGCCTTAACAGCCATGTCAGAAAGGGTCTTTCGGAATGCCGAAACCACTTTGCTTTGCATAGACACTTGAGCCACCTTAATGAGCATGGCTTCACTAGAGTCCTCGATTGCAATGGAGTCGAGCACACTTAGCGCCTTATCAGTCGCCTTCTGATAGCCGTCCACAATAGTGTTTGGATGAATCTTCTGGTCAAGCAGCGTCTCAGCCTGCTTCAGCAATTCACCAGCAATAATAACAGCAGTTGTAGTACCATCACCCACCTCATCATCCTGTGTCTTAGCGACCTCAACAAGCATCTTTGCAGCTGGGTGCTGCACATCGATTTCTTTGAGTATGGTTGCGCCGTCGTTGGTGATCGTGGTGTCGCCAAAGCTATCTACAAGCATTTTGTCTTGGCCCTTGGGTCCAAGGGCGGTTCGGATGGCATCTGCAATCGCGATTGCTGCTGCGATGTTATTTCGCTGTGCGTCTCGACCGCGTTTTCTGTCGGTGCCTTCTCTTAATAGTAATACAGGAGTTCCTGAAAGTTGTGTCATTGTTAGACTCCTCTTGATTATTCTAATCAGTCAGTTCGACCGAATCCTTTCACTTCAATAAAAAGATTTCTGCCTAACAAATCATGTTTGGGCGTCAGAGCCTTAGTTTTCCACCAAGTAGATCCAAATTCCCTATATGGACCTTTTCTAAATGTTCACGCGCTGCATCATAACATCTCTGAGCTTGAGCGAGTGGTGTGATGGGCAGGTCTCTCATGAGATGCTGTGGGTGAAATACTAGGAGGCTGTATTCGATTGAGGGCTGGTTAAGTTCTTTGATGAACTTGGCGATTTGTGAAACCTCAAACTCGTCGACATAATACGGTACAAGGAGAGTTGTCGCCATTAGGGGAGGGTAGCTTCTGTTCTCGAAGGCTAAGGTTTCTGCAAGCATTGTGAAGTTCTTTAGCGTCACTTCATTGGAGACACCGCAGAGCGCGCGGTTGAGCGAGGGCGAGTAAGCTTTTAGGTCGAACTTGACTATTCCACCAGATTCAACGACCAGCAAGCCAGCCTTCCTCATCAGAGATGGTTTTGCGTTCCCATTCATTTCCAGGCATTGACGAAGAATTCGCCCATTAAACGAGTCTTTGCACTTTTCCATTAAGCGAATTATGAAGGGTAATTGCGGCTCTGGTGAGCCCCCGAAATAGCAGACACATGAAATTTGACGATTCTCCTGGATAACATTCACGACATGGTCTGTGTCAATGAGTCTCCCTCGTTCGACTTGCTTGTGGGAAATGTTCTGACAGAAAAGGCATGAAAAACCACAGCCGTAGAGAAACACGGCAAGGTTAGCATATCCAAGCTCTGGTCCTTGACGATATGCTACCTGTGGATAGCCAACGCCTATGCCTGCTGGGCAGAAGTATGATGCACAGCAGTTCGTTACATGGGCATCTAGATAATAGTGCATCAAAGCTTGAGTGGCGCTGACCCATGATTCCAGTTTT
Source organism: Candidatus Hermodarchaeota archaeon (assembly GCA_016840065.1). GTDB lineage: Archaea > Asgardarchaeota > Hermodarchaeia > Hermodarchaeales > Hermodarchaeaceae > YT-063. The sequence continues at coordinate 7,088 of JAEOTB010000068.1, forward strand.
CCGCCGTTGTTACTGCGAAGTCCACAGTATCCTTGTTCGCCCTCGGGGATGGTGCAGTCATTGGCACAGACTGTGCATTTCACTCCGGTGGTGCTTTGGGGTGGAAAAACTGGGAGTCCGATTTTGCTTCGCCATTGATGCGCTTGGTGGATTATGTTTTCGGCTTCTGGTTTGTCAGCGCGTAAACATTCAACACAAACTGGGAGAACACTAGCCACTGGAACTTCACGCTTACAAACGCTGCAATGCTTTTCGGTCATTCAGGACACACTTACTATAAGTTCTGATTCAGGATAAGATTTCTTGTTGAGAAACTCGGATAGATTTTTCTCCGGTTGGAATATCTGCTTAAGTGGTGTTCTGGTTGCAATACAGGATTGTTTGCGGGTATTATCGTCAGTTGGAACAGACAACGAAACGACTTGAGATGATTGCCATCATGGCTGAACTCCTCAAGAAGACGGTGGAGGAGTTGGGAGCAGAAGGAATCGAAAAGAGTGTCTATCTCATTCAAGGAAGACTGTATCCTGATTGGACCGGGAAGCCCGAGATTGGTATTGCAGAGAAAATGGCGGCAAGCGCTATCGCTGTTGCTTTAGGTGTAGATGTGAAACGAGTATTAACCCTAGTTCACGAAGAGGGTGATATTGGTAGTGCTTGCGAAAAATTACTATCAAAAAAGCGTCAGAAATCCCTTCTCGAAACTCCGCTAACATTGACTGGCGTTTATGATTCACTAGTCAAGATTGCTGCAGCACAGGGTACTGGGAGCGCAGACCTAAAGATAAGAAGTCTAGCTGGTCTCATAACGGTCGCAACTCCAATTGAGGCGCGCTATCTGCTTCGTACTATAACAAGTACTCTGAGGTTAGGCATCGCAGATATGTCAGTACTAGACGCCTTGGCGGAAGCGTTTGCTGGTGGAAAGGAGAACCGACCACCTATTGAACGCGCCTACAACCTCACAAGCGACCTAGGATATATCGCTCGAATCGTAGCAGTTGACGGGCTCGTAGGCATTGAAAAAATCACTGTAACACTTGGTAAACCAATCAGGATGATGGCTGCACAGAAACTATCGACCCCTGCAGAAATCGTAGAAAAATTGGAGGGTCAATGTTTCGCTGAATGGAAGCTAGATGGTGAGCGTATGCAAATTCACAAGAAAGGGGAGAAGGTTACAATCTTCTCTAGGCGCCTCGAAAAAATAACGGAGGCATATCCAGATATTGTGAGTCTTGTACGGAAGCACTTGAATACGGAAAACTGCATTGTAGAGGGCGAATGTATTGCTGTTGACGCATCAAATCCCAACAAGATGTTACCCTTTCAAGTTTTGATGCGCAGGCGCCGAAAACACAGAATAGAAGAAATGGTTGAAAAAATCCCTACGGCGCTGTTCCTATTTGATTGCCTCTACATCAACGGAGAGGACCTCACCCAATTACCATATACTGATCGGAGATCTCGACTTGAAAAAATAGTCAAGCCAGGAGATAGGTTCAATCTTGTCCCTTCCTTTTCAACCCCTACAGCGAGTGTTATCGACAAAGTATTTCGTGAAGCGATTGAAAAGGGCTGTGAGGGCATCATAGTGAAATCTTCAGGTTCCAACTCTATCTATCGAGCTGGGGGGAGGAGCTGGTTATGGGTGAAATTGAAGGAATCTTATCAGGCTCAAGCCATAGGTCCCGTCGACCTTGTTGTCGTAGGTGCATTATGGGGTAGAGGGCGTCGGGCTAAGATGTATGGTTCTCTTCTTGCTGCCGTCCTAGACAAGAAGACAGGGCGATTAAAGACAATCTGTAAAGTAGGGACAGGCTTCAGTGACGAAGAACTAGAACGACTCCAAGACAGGTTCAAAGATTATGTGATACCGTCAATAGATTCACTAGTGGATTCAAAAATAACAGCCGATGTGTGGTTCAAACCAGCACTAATTTTCCAAGTCTTTGGCGATGAAATAACCCGCAGTCCTATTCACACATGTGCCTTTGAAATTGTTGCCCCAAATGAAGGACTAGCCATACGGTTCCCCAGATTTGATGGCACTTGGAGACCGGATAAGAGTTGGAGAGAAGCAACTACGGTAACTCAGATCCTTGAACTCTACAAAGCGCAAACCAGAGTTAAGGCGTTTGACTAATATGTAGCAATGCACGTACATCTGCTGGAGACACCTCTTCAATAAGCAAAGTCTTTCTGGGCGACTTGATACCTGCAACTAGTCTAATTTTTGTTGGTGAAACCCCAAGGCGCTTTGCTATGAACTTGATTACTTCTTTATTTGCTCGCCCACGGATAGGAGCCGCTTTCACACGAACCAAGCAAATGATAGGATTTTCCTCAATACTAATGGACTGGGCTCTCGCACTTGCTTTAACTAGAATATGAAGCAAGGTTCCCTTGGCATGAAACTCTATCATTTCATTCAGCCCAGAAGCTTTTTAGTAACAGAATACAAAAGAACATATAGTAAGTTTATTACCTTTATCCCGAGAGAGGTGTTGACAGACAATGTCAGAACATATACAAGCCTGGGTTAATTTTCTCATGCAGGTTGACAAAACAATCATGGCTGTAGCCGTTGTACGAAACGATGGCGCTCTAGCTTATACTACTACAAATTGGACTATAGTTGGGGGAGAAATCCTATCAGCCATCCACAGTAAACCACCCAGTCTCGTTATACAAGGGGTCAAGTACTCAACCATCCAGGCGACAGAACATCATTTGGTGGCGACGAATGTTCGGGGTCAAGGCTCGATTGTGATTTCCGCTGCCCGTGATAAAGGATATGTTGTAGCATATATCTCACCTCAAGGCGACGTTCAACAGGCTTATACCGAGATTGCTAAGGCTTCAACCAACATCGGCGGCTTCATGTAATTGTACCCGAATCGGTAGGCAATTGGTTTCAGTATTAACCATATGCTAAACTGGAGGTAAATCAACATTCCTGTAGAACATGATAAGGAAAAAGATTCGGAACAAGGTTCTGCTAGTATTACTGAACGTGAGCAGTTGCTAGTAAGTCTCCGACGGAAACGTAATCTTCAGATTGTCGGGAAGCCAAAGCCTCCGCCAAGTCGGAATCTATTACGCCTTAGAAAAATACTGAAAGATGAAGGCTTCAAAATCCGTGGGGACCGCCTTCTTATAGTGAGGAAGGAGGCGACATTCGAGGTGGACCTAAGGATGGGACATGTATTTGTACTCCGCGAAAATGAAGCGCCAATCAGTCTTTGTGTTACTCTCGAATCCTCATCTTGGACTAATGTTGGAGGGCTTTCGGATTTCGATCTTTTTCTGCTCTCAGTTGTATATCTATTAGCGAATGAGGAAATACCCCAGAGTATCCTCAGCCAGCTCCCCCCACCGCCACCGTAGTTTGGTGTATTATCGCAGCGTAAAACCTTTTAACATTGACACTCCTCGGTGATACATCCCGGAGGGCTAACTCGTGGCCACTCGAATAGCAATCAATGGATTAGGTAGAATTGGTCGGAATTTTCTCCGTCACACTCTACAGGCAAAAGACTTGACTATTGTCGCAGCAAATGATCTTGGTGACCCTAAGGTATTAGCTCATCTGCTACGTTACGATTCAATCTATGGGAAATTCCCTGGAACCGTCGAAGTTAATGAAAAAGGTATAGTCGTAAACGGGCGACAAATACATGTATCTAGAGAACGCGACCCATCAAAACTTCCTTGGGCGAAACATGGAATCGATGTAGTCATCGAATCGACTGGTGTCTTTCGTGCCCGTGACAAGGCTGCGTTACACCTTAAAGCCGGTGCGAAAAAGGTCATCATCTCTGCTCCTGGAAAGAACGAAGACGCAATGCTAGTTCTTGGCGTCAATCACACTACTTATGATCCTGATAAACATCATGTCATATCAAATGCGTCTTGTACAACTAACTGCCTTGCTCCTGTTGTTAAGGTGCTATTGGATAACTATGGATTTAACCGTGGTTTCATGTCAACCATTCATGGGTATACAACAGACCAACGTATTCTTGATGCCATTCACAGCAAATATCGTCGTGCCCGAGCTGCAGCTATCAATATTATCCCAACGACGACAGGTGCAGCGAATGCAATTGTCGAGATTTTCCCACAACTCAAAGGAAAACTTGCTGCCATGGCATATCGTGTGCCAGTACCAGATGGATCTTGTATAGACTTAACCGTTGAACTCGACAAATCTACTACCAGTGAGAAACTCAATGAGACCTTCCGTAAAGCAGCATCAAAGGAACTAAAGGGGATTCTAACAGTTATTGATGACCCAATCGTCTCCTCTGATATAATCGGAAACACACACTCCTCCATTGTAGACAGTTTGCTCACAAAAGTTCAAGGTGACACTCTAGCCCATATTGTCTCTTGGTACGATAATGAGGCCGGATACAGCTACCGCTTGGTTGAACTAGCCCAGCTAGTCGGGTCAAAACTATAGCTGAATAGGCATTACAGCCTAGGTTTCTCTAGATGTGCCATGTTTCTCTTCTAGTGAATGTGCTAGGAGTTGACCTCCTCCAGATAGGGTTATTGTGTTACGCCACTTTCGACCTAGCAGTTTACGCCTCATCTTTAGTAGTCCAGCCTCTCTAAGCACGCAAAGATTGAACTTGACTGTACTCAGGGGCATTCTCAGCTTACGTGAGAGTGCGTCAGCAAGAGCGGAATAGGACTTCAAAGGGTAGAATCCTAGGATTTTACAGGATCCCATAAGAAGATACATCTGTTTCTTCGTTAACCTAGAACGGGCAAGCTGCAAAAATGCGTCAACAAGCTGCAAAACTAGTTCTTCAGAAAGCGGCGAACCCAAACTATCTTGACGTAGAGACTGAGCGAAGGATTTCGCGGTCACCTCTGGGGCGGACAAAACACTCACCGTCTTGTGTTGTCATAAACGTCACCACCAAAGCGATTGGATTTCGACTGCTGTTTTTTATCAGGTGCTGCTTTTATAATATTTTGGTCAGGAATAGTTACCTACTGGTGCGCAGCCTCCCTAGTCTTCAATTACCACAAAACGTTAAATAACCGAACATAGGCAAGGACACGCATCTACAATCAAGGGACGAAAAACAATGGTATTCCTCGTCGGCGAAGCACTCCTCGGAAAAGGAAACGAAATATCTCATATCGACCTCGTCATTGGCGATAAGGACGGGCCAGTCGGGAAAGCCTTCGTTGAGGCTCTTTCAACCGTTTCGGTGGGGCACTCTCCCCTATTAGCTGTTATCAGACCAAACCTTCCGTGCAAACCCTATTGCGCTATAATACCTAAGGTGACGGTCAAGGATTTGGACGACGCGAGCAAAATTTTTGGTCCTGCTCAGGCTGCAGTAGCTAAGGCTGTGGCAGACGCACTGGAAGAAGAAATCATTCCTAAGGACAAGGCAGACAAATGGGTGATAATTTGTAGTGTCTTCATTCACCCTGATGCTAAGGATTACCAGAGGATTTTCAGGTATAATTACTCTGCAACAAGATTGGCGATAAAGCGCGCCATAGCAGGTTATCCGCCTCTTGAGAAGATTATTTACGATAAAGATCGGGCGACTCACCCAATTATGGGTTTCCGAGTACCAAGATTGTGGCGTCCTCCCTACCTGCAGATAGCATTAGATGTTCCCAGTCTTGAGAAAGTGAAGAAGATAATCCAGACTCTCCCACGGAGTGACAACCTGATTCTGGAAGCAGGTACACCTCTTATCAAACGATACGGCACAGAAGTTCTCGGCGAAATACGTGAATTAGCAAAAAGTAAGTTCCTCGTCGCAGACCTGAAAACTTTAGACGTTGGAAAGGTAGAGGTAGACCTAGCCTTCGACGAGACAGCTGATGCTGTAGTAGTCGCAGGCCTCGCAGCGAACGATACAATTGATAAATTCATCTATGAGACGGATCGCCTCGGTATTTACTCCTTCTTAGATATGATGAACGTTCCTGATGTCGTTGAGAAATTACAGAGCCTCAAAGCATTGCCTAATGTGGTAATACTTCATCGAGGAATTGATACAGAAGGTTCAGCAGCCCATCGCTGGGATATTGTGAAACAGGTCAAGACAACGTTCAAAGGGAAGAGACTTCTTGTGGCAGTGGCTGGTGGAATACGTCCGAGCAACATCAGCGATGCAATCAAAGCAAAAGCCGATATAATCGTCGTGGGCCGGTATATAACCCAGTCAAAGGACGTTGAACGCTCCACTCGGGAATTCCTATCTCAGATGCAAGGGGATATTGATCTCTTCCGAGTACACACAGAATAGAGCCTTTCATTTGATAGAATGTGTGAACCTCAAGTGTAGAGGAGATTTCCTAGCATAGTAGAAGGATTTATTTGTGAATTTGAGACGATAAGGCTACTGGATATTTAATCCATTTATTGGATGTCTTGGAATCAAATGTCATCAATCAGACGTCTTGTTCTCGATGTTTTGAAACCTCACCAGCCATCACTTGTCGATGTAGCAGCAATTGTTGGCAAAATCGATGGTGTCCGGGGTGTTAATGTCACTCTCGTCGAAGTCGACTCGCACACCGAGTCTATCAAAGTAACAGTTGAAGGCGATGGCCTTGACTTTGATCAAATTAAGAGTGCTCTTGAAGCCTGCGGCGCTTCGTTACATTCTATCGACCAAGTAGTCGCTGGGCGTACAGTCATTGAAGAGGTAAGGACGCACCAAGAGAACGGTGGATAGGCTTCGGACCCTCATAGGATGAGGTAGTGGGTTCTTCTTCGAGTAGTGTTTTCAATGTACTTTGGTTAGGTTTGATAACACAGTTGGTGCTCTAGCTAGTTGTGAATTCTGTATCTGATTGAAGGTCTAAGTTGTTGTATTCTTTTCTTTTCAGTAGCTCCTTTCTGCGCAGAAGTTGCTCTCTTGCTTGTTGCGCGGTGTCGTATCGAATATGGCGTGAAATGTCGACATGAAATGCTTTTTTACATCTGAGACATCTCCTTCGGGCGCGAAGTGATTTCGCTCGCCATTCGTATACTTGGATGAGGTGACATGTGGGACATTTCACAACAAGAAACTTGCTCAATGATTTCACTCCTGAATTCCTTTTTGTTAGTCTCCAATCCAGCGGTAACACCTATTACGTGTTCGGAAAATAAATCCCTGAAGTACGAGTTGCTCAAGCGCTTCCTCGACGTGTAGTCGTGCTGCTTCTTCTAGCCCTAATCTGCTCATAAGAATAGCTAGAGTAATTGATGTTTTTGTTTCTCGGATTATTTCTCCTAAACGTTTGGTAAGGGATACTCGATTGTGTTCGCTTGGTATTTCAGTTTGTGGTGGTTTAGATTCAACTAGTTGGGCTTGCCAAGGCTTTGGGCATACAATACGCCCGCTACGAATAAGAGCCTCTATTTGGTGGGAAGCCCACTTCCACGGAAGCCCGGCTCTCTCACACTCTTCCTTTAATGATTGAAGGCTGATTGGCACATTCCCTGCGTGTTCATTGAGGAGAGTTGTCAACAATCGACGATGAGATGGAGGAACTGGATCCATCTCACGGTTATCCTGTTCATTGGATATACTGGGTATGGACTTTGTAACTTGAGTGTGAGACTGTTCTGTTGCAGCAATAAACTCATTGTGATGCTGACCAGTTCGGTAGTACTTAACGCGGGTTAAAGCACTCTTCTCGTCTTTGACATATTGTGTGCTTGATGGTTCTACTCTGAAGATGCGCTTACATTGAAGGCAAATCCTTAGAAGCTGTCGAGTCGGTGTGTACACATAACAAGAGCAGTAGGGACATCGAGATATGAAATATCCATTTGGCGCCATTAGTGTGCACCATTCGCAAAAATTCATATTAGGCTTTCGTTATAGAATATTATGAGAAGAATATAATGAGTCACGGACTTGACCGATATATCAAACGTAAGGAGCGGAAGGAGCCTGTTGTGGAGGAGCCTGTAGCCGAGGAGCCTGTTGTGGAGGAGCCTGTAGCCGAGGAGCCTGTTGATCAAGGTACTGTAACACGAGACTGGCGGGCTATCCTTCAATCAACTGTGACGAGTATGATTTTATTTCCCAACCAACTTGCTTATACACGAAAACACATTCTCCCAAATAACCCGACTATTACCCCAGAGGAACTAAAAGTCAAGCTCGGTGTATCACTCGGTGTAGCCATCGTGATACTGGATAAACTTCGTACTGAAAAGGAATAACTGACTATCACTAGCTGTCCAATGTTATATTTCACGAGCTGTGGTCCAAAGATACAAGAAATACGTATTTGCGAGGTCTGCTAACTCGGTGTGTTTTGACCAAATAGCAAGTGATTCAACGCCAGTGGTCAGTACGATAATAGCCTCCTTACCATCTATCACCGCGCCGCCACCATAGATTGTCTCACGAAAGCGGCCTTCTCCTACAGCTGAAATCAGACGTTTAACTTTGTCATTGAGTGTTCGCTCGGAAACTAATATCTGGATTTTTACACCACGATCGCGTAGGTGCATCAATGTTGGGCTAATGAAGTCGATGTCTTCTTGACTGACTTCCCCCCAAGAAAGAAAAACTATTCGTTCAGCTTGACCTAATACTATATTCAACTTGGCACGTACGTTGTTAGAGCCGTGTAAGATGTGGACTTCTGGCGCAGATATTTTGGTTTTTTCATCAAAGAGTGGTTGGAGGTCCTCAACTACCCATTGTTCCCACTCTGCTAGACGGTCTTGTACTGCAAACACTGCAGCCTTGGATGTTTCTCTTGGGCTTTTAGGTACGTAGCGTTTAGGGCGTCCTTGTTCAACGGAAATCCAACCTCCTCTTTCAAGTGTGGCTAAGACATCGTAGACTCTACTAAAGGGTATTTGTGAAACCGAGCTCACTTTACTAGCTGTTAATGCGCCATGACGAACTAGGCTGATATACACCCTCGCTTCATAGCTGTTAAGACCTAGATTTCGTAAGGCGCGCAATGCTCGTTCTTCAGTACGTCGACTCATCGTCATCAATCCGAGCAGCGGTTGTCAAAAAACTTTTGGGTCAAAACGATAATTCATGCTAGGATGTGAAACCAATGGTGCGAGTACGGCAGCCATCAGCAATCGGGTTCTATCCTGGAAGGAAAGAAGCGCTAATAGATTCCATACAAAGTTGCTTCCTAGAAAAATATGGCTCTGGTAAGATTCCTAAGACAAATCAGGAACATAAAGGAAACATCATCGCTGGTGTAACACCTCACGCTGGATACATATACTCTGGTCCTGTCGCGACTCACATCTTTGACGCAATCGCTAATGATGGGTTCCCAGAAACCTTTGTTCTGATTGGTCCAAAGCATATGGGAATGCGATTCAAAGGAGCAGCTGTAATGGTAGAAGGTGCTTGGTCTACTCCACTCGGCGAGTGTCCTATTGACACTGATTTAGCAAAGGCCATCCTTAGCTACGGCGCTCAACCGACATATTGTGTTGATGAAAGCTGGGAGGCCCACAACAACGAACACTCGTTAGAAGTCCAACTGCCGTTCCTTCAATTCTTGAGTAAGGAGCGACCAGTTCAAATTGTACCTATTGTTATCTCCAGCGCAGACTACAAGATTTGTGAGTGTGCAGGTAAAGCGATAGCCGCTGGCATCAATAAGACTGGTCGAAATGTCACTATCTTGGCAAGTACAGACTTCACACATTACGGAGCAAGATTCTACTATACACCCGCAGGCAGTGGATCCATAGAAGAAATCATCAAATGGATTTACGAAAAAGATGGCGACCTCATCCAGAAAATCGAACAACTAGACGGCGAAACCTTACTGAAGACAGTTGTGGGAGAAGGGCGTACAATGTGCGGTCACAGTGCAGTCACTACTATGCTTGTAGCAGCCGGTTATCTCGGGGCAACAAAAGGAAAATTACTCAAATACGCAACAAGTTACGATGTTCACGGGGGTCCAGATACAATCGTTGGTTATGCATCCATAACAATAACCCGCTAATAGTGGCTCCTAGGTTCCAGTAACCGCATTCATGCCCAGCTCAAAGGCTTTGATATTCACTTCATGATACCGTGACGGGAGAACCTCTTTCAGAGCAGAGATAATCATGGCTTTGTGAGGTGGAATTCGCCCAAGACCTGCTGCAGCTCCGATTAGCACAGTATTCATAGTAAGTATGTTTCCTGCCTTTTCAGCGAGTTCAGCAGCGTCAACAGTAACAACGTCTGCGAATCTCTTCAAGTCCTTTATTATCTCCTCGTCGCGTGGGTACTGGGATCGTCCAAGAAGCACAGCGGTGGGTGTGATGTGATACATGCCTAACACAATTTTTCCATTAGGGCTAACTCTATCCACATGTCGGAGAGCTTCTACTGGTTCAATACTAAGAAGTAAATCAGCTGTTCCAGTAGTAATAATAGGCCCTCTCACTTCTTCCCCAATCCTTACTGTACACACTACTGCTCCACCTCGCTGGGCCATTCCGTGGATTTCTCCCATACGAACATTATCTCCGTTCAACATTGCAGCTGTAGCTATAATGCGGGCGGCTGTTAATACGCCTGTTCCACCCACGCCAACCATGATAATATTACTAGTTTTCATCAGCGCTCCTCCTTTTGGATAGCCTTGTAGGGACAGATTTGCGCGCATACGCCACATCCAGTGCATAGCACGGGGTCTATGGCTGCATGTTCCCCTTTCCATATTGCGGCAGCACAACCTAACTTACTGGTACACACTTGGCAGCCTCTACATGTTTCTGGGTCGACTTCGTAAGGAATAATCTCCTCGCCTGCGCGACGCTTCTGAGCTAATTCTAATAATGCACAAATGCTTCGGGATACAATCACAGCTGGGCCATCAAAAGCGACAGCCTCACGGATCGTGCGAATAGACGCCTTGACTTGTAATGGATCAATAACTTTCACAAAGGGGACACCAATCCCGTGTGCTACATCTTCGATTTTAATCGGTGGGTTGGTTTTACCCATACCTGTAACCCCAGTCCCTGGATGCGGTTGATGACCAGTCATGGCGGTAGTCATGTTGTCCACAATAATTATTTTGACTGGGTGCTGATTATAGACGGCGTTGACGAGGCCCGATAGGCCGGCGTGGAAAAATGTGGAATCACCAATCGTTCCAACAATCGGTTTACTGAGGATGGCAGTCAAACCGCATGCTGTACCAATACTTGACCCCATACACAATAACAAGTCAGCCATATCAAGTGGTGGCTGGATGGCAAGAGTGTAGCATCCTATATCTATCGGATATACGCCTTTTCGTCCTGTTGCTACTGCTGACTCGTAAAATGTGGCTCTATGAGGACACCCAGCACAGAGAATTGGCGGACGGGGCGGGGCCTGTGTAGTAACTTTCGTTAGCTGTTTGTCAATCTTGGCAAACCCTGGAGGTACTTTGAGCTTCAATGCTTTAGCGATTCCCTCCACTACTTGCCGTGGTTTCAGCTCCCCTATTTCAGAGAAGAGGTTTTGGCTTTTCCCGAGAATTGGTGTAGTAATCCCTTTCTCCTGAACAAAAGCCCGAGTGTGAAGTTCTAAATAAGGCTTCAGCTCCTCCACAACTATTATCTTCTCTTTTGAAGCTATGAAGCTCTGTATCTTTTCCTTTGGTAGGGGATTAGTCATTCCAAGTTTCAGGACCGCTGCTTTCTGCCCGAGATATTCCAACGCCTCAATCACATAGTTAAAGCTAACACCAGAAGTGATAATTCCAACAGGTCCTCTTCCAATAATTTCGTTCCACTTGCTCTTCTCAGATATCTCCTTGGCTCTCTGGAATCTTTCAACAAGAATTGGATGACGTAATCTGGCAACAGTTGGAACGGTTACAAACCGGAAAGGATCTCTCTCAAAATTCGGATTCGCGCGTTGAGGGCGAATGGAACCAAGTTCTACTCCCGAACTAGTGTGACAAACTCGAGTTGTAACGCGTAACAATACAGGCTGCTCTAACTGTTCCGAGAGATCAAAGGCCGCAACTGTCATATCCTTAGCTTCCTGTGGGTCCGCAGGCTCCAGCATACAGGTGTCACCAAGCATTGCGTAATGTCTATTATCTTGTTCATTCTGAGAACTCCAACAGCCTGGATCATCAGCACAAACAATTACTAACCCTCCACGCACGCCAATGTAATTTAGTGTCATGAATGCGTCTGAAGCCACGTTGAGCCCTACATGTTTCATTATCGCCATGGCTCGTGTGTTGGCTATTGAAGCTGCACCTGCTGCCTCCAATGCAACTTTTTCGTTGGTACTGTACTGAAAATATAGTTGCTTGTATTTCGAAGCTACTCTGTACAAGCTGTCTCCAATCTCTGAAGATGGGGTGCCTGGGTAGGTTGCTGCAAATTCAAGACCTGCTTCGATTGCACCTCGAGCAATTGCTTCGTTTCCAAGAAGCAGGAATCGTTTTCCTGGTGAATCGTTTGTAAGGATTTCAGCAATGTCCATCGTCTTCACCATATCAAGTGAGCGCCATTAGAACAGTTCGAGAGGTTTTTGACTGTTGGAGCGTTAAATACTCTCCTGAGAAACCAGTATCCGTACCGGGTTCTAAGGGTTGGATTTTATTCTTCACAGCTGTTAGAAAGCTTTGCCCAAACAGCTAAATCAATTGATGCAGTAAGGTTCCATGTTTCTAAGTGTAGGGCTGGTGAAGCCTTGGGTAATTGGGTTGTCTCAACTAATTCTTCAAAGTGGGTATTAACAGATGTCCTTGCAAAAACTGGCTCGTTGCTTCTTCGACGAAGTTTCGTTGACAGGTTGAAGGCTCGGGCAGCGAATCGTCAACTTGATTTCACTATTCTTTCTCCTAATGGTATCAGAAAAATACCTGTGTACTACATTGTCGTTCGTGTGAAGAGTCCCGAGAATTCAGGAATTGTGCAAGGACTTCTCGAGTATGCCTACGGTGCACTTAGACTAGCAGCTGTCGATGATGAGGAATTAGCTGGTCAAGATGGTGCTGCAATTGTAGCATTCTTTGAGGCACTCCTTAGTGAAGAGTGGCAGGATATCAAAGTCGAATTAATAGAACCGATTCCAGCGAAATGATGTTTGTTTGAAGGTTTGTTAATTCTGGAGTAAGAATCATTTCAGGAATGGTATGACCGCATTTTTCAGAATCCATAAAGCCTGTTTACCGATTTTCTGTATGCCCTTAAGTGACAAACTTGTTAGGTTGAGTTTTCGTGAAACAATGTGTTGTTCTAGGTAATGTCTTACTGCGTCCTCTGCATTTGAAAAGGCTCGTTGTGTTTCTGCGTGGTAGCGACCGTTTTTTAAAACCGCGTTGGAGTGTTTTTTCAGGAACTGGCTTACCGCCTTGTCAAGCTCAGAGGGAGGTCCTACTCGGAGAAAAGTTGGTTTGATGAGGGGGCATTCAATATGGAGAGCAACTGCGAATATATTGTCGATAAACACCTCTTCAAAGATACACTTTCCAAACCTTTTCTCTCCAGTTGCTTCGTGACTAAGGAAGTTACAAAGGTTAGTGAAATACTTGTATAATTTGTCTCGAGTCTTCGTATAATGCCATCCTGTATTATCCTCATATGTGATAATCATGTAGTTCTTCACCAAGTTCCTTTCTTGACTAGAGGAAAGGACTGGTATGTCCCCTTTTATGAAATAGTGTGGGGCAGGATTTGCTAGAAGCTGTCTTGCGAGATGGCACGCATAATTATGTGCTCGCTTGGAGATACTGGCTGCAAGATTCCGGTTTGGGTCTGTCGGGTCAATAATTATTAGGTAATCGTCTTTGAATTGATCTCTCAACTCAGACATTGAACGTCCGAAATAATCGAGTAGTTCCAAAGGAAGTTGCTTCATCGTCTCTAGAGATTTCATTAGATTCCTTGCATGATACATCAGAATTTCAGCACTGAAGCCTGTAAATCCACTGCGGCCAACAGGACTTGTATCACCGTATACGAACCCCGACTGGAAGAATGCCTTTAGAAGACGAACGTCATCGCGCTGGCTAGAGGATAGGTGTTCAGATACAAAACGCGAATGGTGAACTGTTCTGTCAACTGCGGTAATTGGACCATTTTCAGATATGTATTCCAGTGGGAGATCGAAACAGAATACTAAATCAACTTGATAGTCATCTAAGACGGCTCTTACATATGGGTGTTCCGCGTGAGTTATGCTGATGTTGTGGCAGCCTGCTAATTCAGCAGCTTTGAAGGCAATGTTCCTAACTAAATCGCCAAGAAATTTCCTGACGGTAGTCTTTGCAGGGTGTGGAGAACCGTATTTCTCTATTAGCAGTTGTTGCTGCAAACCAATGAAAATGTCTAACTCTCGTGAGTTTCTAAGTTGGGTTTGTTTTGATCCCGCTGACCCCTCCAATCTGATAAAAACTGTCTCTATTTTTCTTTTTCTGGCAAAGTACTGAACAGCTTCTCGAATTCGTTTGAAGTATCGATCCGCGCGTTCAATGTCTTCTCTGGAAGGTTGTATGTGCTTCCGAAGAACTAGTTCCCGAACAGCTGACAGATTCCGCATATCGCGTTCTCAATTGGCTCCTTAGCTTTTAAGTCATAAGAGAATCACTTGCTTTTATTATCCGGATTGTAATCCTAGAACTTGCGTTCCACGACTTCTGCCCCGGGGGAGATTTCAGCGAAGATTTGGGCTTGAAACTTAGAAACCTTCACCAATGGATCTAGAAATTTGCTTGGAGAAAGACCTGCTTTTCTGCAGCACCCTCTTAGGAATTGTTCCGCGTCCCATCCCTGTTCAGGTGCTACTTGGGGTAGCAGGAGTCCTTTATAAGGGCCAGATTCTACAACAAGACCATCGACACCAATAGTGATGTGTTCGGCTAATTTTTCCCGGGATGGTTCTGTAAGCTCTTCTGGTATAGTAAGAACACTTACTTCTATGACTATCTCTTTTAGTTCGGTAGATTTCACGGGAGGGAAGCGAGGATCTCTGATAGCTGAGCTTACGGATGCTCTTTGAGTTGCTTCCAACAAAGTCATGGGAGACACATTTGGGATAGGTGGGTGTTGTAACCATCCGATACATCCACGTAAGGCTAGATGCTCTGCGTCAGGTTGGTTAGCCTTCTTTAAGGTGACAAATACGCTCCTAGGTTCTTGAAGGACCTCCGAGTCTGTATTCGGTAAATCTGGAAGCCGTTGTTTCTCAAGATACTCAGTTATAGTGCTACGTGCTAGTCTAATGAGGATTCTTCCCTCTTCGAGAGTGAGACTACCACGCACCTTATTCCTCTTCTTTCTGTATAATGGATTGAAATCTGTTTCCAACCAATTCAACTAGATTTCTGCGTATCAGGAGCGCGTCTAAGTAACCTTCCTTCGTTACTGGTAATACATGCTGTTGATCTCGTAACAGGAGTTCGGCAGCCTCCCCCACGGTCATATCAAGATGGGTCGTCAGATTACTTCTTGTTAGAATGTTGGCTACCAGGAATTCCCGTAGTCGTTTGTTCTGATGTTTTGCAGGTACTTCTCTGCGGAAGGCTGCATAACCAAGAGCTAGGCGCCTCTTTGTAACAAGACCGACTACTTCGCGTCTATCAATTACTGGAAGTCCAGGTAAACCCGTAGTGAGAAGCAGTTGACGCGCGTGAACAACGCGATCTTGGGGATGAAGGCTTTGCGCCTCCTCGAGTGTAAGGTCACTAACAAGCAGGTTTTCTATTTTCAGACATCTCTTCACAAAATGAGTATTCGTTAGAATTCCAACTATCTTCTCATCCTTAACCACAACTATGGCTCGTTCCCGCCGCTCAACCAGAAACCTCGCAGCAACTTCGACTTCAGTTGAGGGGTCAACAGTTTTCGGCTTCCACTCCATTACGGCGCTCACATGTATGCTTGCTGGTGTGAGCTTCCCTGCTTTCAAGGACCCTAATCGATCTACTAAATCAATCAAACAACAGAGGCCTACGAGCTGGTCTTCATCAGTAACAGGGAGGGCTGATATATGACTTCTCTCCATAAGCTCTAGTGCCGTTGAAACTGGTTGGTCTTTATCAATCGTTACTAGTTCGTCTTTGGTCATAATTTGGTCTACTTTCATTTCCTCACCTCTTTGAGCATAATTGACTACTCCAACTTCCTCAATAAACGTTTGCAAAGAATAGCGTTCCCTTCACTTTATGGTCACCTTGGATTATTATTGCTCCCTTTCGATCTTGATAGGTCCTGGGGGAAGAATTGCAATTATTTCGTCGATATTCATAGCTTTGATGTATTGTTGCTTTTCATCATGTGCTATTTCTGAGTAGCGAGTACGCAAGAGCTTTGCAACTTCTGATACTTTCATTTTCCCAGGAATAATTGCTGTACATTGTGTCGCTTGTTTCTTCATGGCTGTTTCAGGTCCTGCCGCGAAATATGGTATTCCCTCTTCTTCTAGTAGACCAACTGCTAATCGGAGAGGTGTTTTTTTCATATAACTACGGTTTCCACGAACCATTACTGCGCCCTTTGGTAGGTATTCGCCAGTTGGAGCACTCAGTGAAACTTGATCACTCCGTACCCAATAGGCATCGCATGCTGTCCAGCCAGCCCTCCACGCGCGTGAGTGGCTAACAGCAAAGATTGCTGTCTCTAGCAAATCCTCTTCTAGGGGTTCTCTTCCTTCTGTCTTGAGAATAATAACAGGTGCTCCAGTAATATCTGCATGGAAGAAAATATCCTCTTTTTCTAAGTGTTTACGGACTAGTTGTTGATTGCTTACTGCGTCCCTTCCACCCAAGGCTAACATACCTGAAGATGTGATGAACCAACGGAACTTCTCATACCATTTTTTCTTCCGTCGTTGGATTGGTTTTTGTGCTTGGGCTTGAGTCATTTCTTCTTCCATCGTCTTCTGCATCTCAGCTAGTTTCCTCTTAGTGTCTTTGATTGCAATAAGAGCCCCCTCTACCTTTCTTTCTAACTGTTTACTCCTCTGGAATAATTGATTAGCATTTTCTGCAGCAGAGAGTCTGACATCTAAGGTTACCGAATGCCCATCAAGTGAAATATGCACTCTACCTGAGTGAGGGTCAAGTCGGTCTACTATGGCTGCAGCAGCTAAATCCCGTTCTTTCCCCAAATCAAGGCGCTTCTGGATTTCTTCCCAAGGCACATCGCGATGACGCGCTTCTCGGATAGTGGTTAACAGCTCTTCAACTAGGGGTAATTGCTGATAGATGGCGTTTGCGGCATCTCTGCTCTTCGATGCTCGCGTCTCCATTGTTTCCAGATGTTCTTGTTGTTTTTCTAATAATCGCTGAAGCTTTGACAATTCACTTTGATATTGGTCTGTGAGACCTTCAAGAGAGGCTTCTCTTCGGTGTGCTGAATAATATGCATCGAGTGCTTCATTGAAAGTCGGATATTCTCTTCCTTGTACTCCCTTGTAACGTTCTGACGCTATTGAAAGGAAACGAGATGGGTTACCCTCTTCATCTAAAACAACATGAGGTGCAAGCTGACCTGTAGCAAGTGTAGCGAAGTATGCTAGGATGGTATTGTGTAGTTTCTTCCTTCCTTCTATAGACAATGCACGTGCTTTGGTCTCCCGCTCGATTCCACTCCTAGCCAAGATTTCCTCGGCTGTATCACCGCTCAAGCTGAAGCCACGAACAAGAGTTCGGATGATATCACCATCGGAGGCTTCTAAAACATTGTTCAGTTCATCTTCAGATACATTCCTAGGATCTCTGGCACGAGGGGGTGGAAACTCGAAAGGCGCCCCTCGTACAAGGTCACGGTCACGCATGCGCCGGTAAGTCATCGCAGTGACGATGCGATTTTTCGGGTCTAGAAGAACAGCATTCCCACCGCCAAACAACTCAACAACAAGAGTATACTGTGTTTCTGGCGGACCAGCTCTTATATAGACTACTCGATCAAAGCCATGTTGTTCGAATGCAACTATTTTATGGTCCCGGAGGTGTCTGCGAAGAGATTTACAGAATGCACGTTGTTGAGCTTCCTTCTCGTATGTTAGTGCAGTTAGGTGCATTCGCTTTCCAGGCTCAATTATTAGCCAAATCTTGTTAGGTGAGTCGTGGCTTATTTTGAATATCAACGAACCATTAAGTTGATATATGTTCAGAATCCATTTGCCGACTAGTGCATCCTTCAACTCACGTAGCATCACATATATGTCGGATGCATTCATAACTACAGTCATAGAGGGTTCACCATGGCTGAGAAAACAAAATCTCAAATTTCTGCTGAAGATCGAATTTATTACACACGACTTATCTTCGCTTTTGTGGCTGCCATAATATGTCTAGGCTTAAACCTTTCGGGTCCATTAGGGGCTGTCGGTTTCATTGTTGGAATAGTCGTTATAATTCTCTCATATTTTATACCAGTGTATTTACTTGGCGTTAATCCTGGGGCTGTCGGGGGACATGGGCGTGGGTTAATGAAGGGTCTAGGGACAGCAATCCTCCTGTTCATGATTATGTGGTTCCTTGTATACAACTTCATTTTCCCGATTTATTAAACGTTCATTGAAGTTTCCTTTTAATCACGAATCATTGTTTGAGAAAACCTTAATAGTGTCTTTACCAATTCTATTCTTCGAGAGTCTACTTCCGAAGAGGGTGTTAATTGAAACTCGATGATAAGGATTTGAGAATTCTATCGCTATTGATACAAGACGGACGTGCAAAATACACTCATATAGCGCGCACTCTCTCTGAAGAAATGGATCAAAGTATACCCGACACAACGGTCCTCTTCCGAATCCGAAAGTTACAACAGGCTGGCGTAATAAAAAGATTCACAGCTAGCATCACTCCCGAGATACTTGGCTATTCCATATGTGGGATAATCTGGGCACGAATCGGAGGACATATCCTTCACGAGATTAGTGTGGAACACGCACACAAAATCGAAACCGAGCTTAGAAGTCGTTCAAACGTAGTTTTTCTTACACTAGATGACAACGATACAGGAATCTTTGCAATGGTACTAGGACATGAGCTTCAAGACATCGAAGAAATCTACTCAAAACTAAAAGATAATCCAGACGTTGTTGACGCACAAATGTGGATTCTAAATAAACCAACAAAAGGCGACATAGGAGTTATGGACGTCTCATCACTCGTCGAGAGGGGGGAAAAGATTGACGACTGAGCAATCAGAACGCGTTAAAACAGGAATCCCAGGACTAGACGGAATCTTGCATGGCGGGTTCATCCATGGAAGCAACGTTCTTGTCTCTGGCGGAGCAGGCACCGGAAAAACAATCTTCTGCATGCAATTTCTCCATGCAGGAGCCACTCAGTACGGCCACAATGGAGTTTTCGTTACACTTGAGGAAAGACCCAAGGAATTACGCCGAGAAGCTGCAAGATTCGGATGGGATTTCACAAAGTTCCAGGAAGAAGAAAAAATCATCATTGTAGATGCAGCCTCAAGTAAGGCCGGACTCCCAACAACCGAGAAACATGCTATCCGAACTGGTCTTGACATCAACGCGTTAGCCCAAGAAATCTACAGGGTCACAAAACGCATCAACGCACGAAGAATCGTCATAGATTCAGTATCAGGGCTTGGAATACGATTCGAAGGAGTCGCAGCAGTAAGAAACGCCATATTCAAATTATCGAGCCTACTACGTGAACTTGGTGCAACGAGTATCATGACAAGTGAGGTCCCGCATGGCTCCGAAGGGTTTAGCCGCTACAATGTTGAAGAGTTCATAGCTCAGGGGCTAATTATTCTCTCGTTGACTGAGCAGGATCGTGAGCTTCGACGAAGTCTGGTTGTCCGAAAGATGCGTCAGACAGGGCATAGTTTGAAGCGGTTCCCCTTCGAGATTAGCAGTTCCGGTCTAGTTGTGATGCCTGGCGGCGAATTATGAAAGGCATCGAATCTGCCCTGTATTCAGTACAAAGTTAGGATTAATAGGACCAAGTATGTTATGAGAATATACAGTACAAGTGGTACAGAGGCTTCTTTCCAGATAACCTCTCCAACCTCTGACGGGTCTTCCGATATTCTTCGTGTAAACCAATGCCGCTTCCTTTTAGGTTTGAGCGAAGTCCTTTGGTCAGAGGAATATTGTCGGCGTTTGATTACATTCAGTATTGTGATAGTAAGGCATTGTATGCCTAAAATTGAAAGGGTCCCAATTAAGGAAAGAATAGGTGCATATGCCAGTGTTATTTGGTCGATTTCTAGCCACGGATAAACAAATGCCATGACCAAGATCGCCTTTCCGTCGGCACCCCCCAATAACCCAATACCAAAGCAAAAGAGAACTATTATGAATGTCAATATCGATTGTAAGGCGTATAGCAAAACTAGATTGCTCGTGAACAGACGATACAAACCTACTGGAGTAGCGGCAAGTCCGAGAAGCCATACCCGATTAGGAACCTCTCCTGTCCGTACATCCAATATTGCTGCACAAAGTAGTGAAATGAAAAACAATCCAATCGTCACTTCACCCAACAAAACATCCAATTCAAAATCCTCTAACAAACTAGTGCTGTAAACGATATAAACGCAGCAATCCTTGACGCCGAAACAGGAAGACCCCGCTCATTCGCTTCGTGGAAGCCTCAAATAGCCAAAGACTGCGATTACAATGGCGCCTGCAATTTCAGCACAGACGGCAATAACCAGAAAAAGAGTATTCGCAGGGACTAGACCGAACATCTTACCGAAATAAACTAGGGCTACACCGCTAAGTAACAAGATGAAGAAAAGGATAGCCATTGAAGAATATTTTAACTTTGTAATTATTGACTCAAGGAGTTTACTTCTCGAAGACATAAGCACCGCCCAGATTACATGCCACAGGACACACTTGTTAAAAAACCTATGTATCGAACTCAAAATAAATTGGTGGGCCCGGCGGGAATTTTGCCACAGGGATAACAACCCCAGATAGGCTTCAAACCCGCGACCTCCGGCTGACCTAGGTTCCGCAAACGGATGTTCGGAGCGGGACCATATAAGGCCGGCGCTCCAGATCAGGTTTCTCCGGGCAGGACGCCCCTGCGTCGTTGACTCATGCCAGCGAAGCTGACAATCTAAGCCACGGGCCCTTTGTGTGTTGGAGGTGTTCCTTGTTGTTGTTCTTTAGTTTTTAATTGTGTTGGCGTTACTTCTCCGTTGCTGTGAAAGCGAACTCGATTTGATGTTCTCCAAACTTCAGTTTCCCGCTTGCTCCTTCTTCGGTTCTAGGTAGTTGTTTGGTTATTTTTATGGATACTGCGCCAACCTTCGATGCGATGCTTTCCTTGGTTTTTCTAATTAATTTGGAGAGTTTGACGCTTCTTGTTGCTATATGGAGAGTTATTCTTTGTGTGACATGAAGTCCTTGTTGTTTTCGTGTTGATTGTATACGGCGGATAAGCTCGCGTGCAATGCGTTCCGCTTGAATCTCGGGTGTTTCAGTAGTATCTAGGTAGACAGTGCAGAATTGAAGTTCCTTTATTTTTAGTGCCTTGTCTTTTACTTCCTTGACAACTTCGACCTTCTGAACATTCGTTTGGCTCGCCACTACGCTGCTGAAGTGTTTCAGGGCGAACTCGTCTTTTGTGGGTACAATGATGAGACGGAGGCATGGCCATCGAAGTTTGATGCCCGCCTCATGACGGAGAAATAGTGCAGCTTCTACGATGTCAAGCACCCACTCCATTTCTCGGTCAAGCTCCTCATTTATCAGAGCCTTGTCAACTGAAGGCCAAGAGAGCATATGAACACTGAGTGGAGTATCAGGTTCTGCAGGACGAACCAGAGCTTGGTACATCTGCTCTGAAAGGAAAGGCAAGACTGGTGCAATTATGGCTAGAAGTGTTTTGAGAACAGCATAGAGGGTTGCAAGGGCAATGTTCTTAGTATCGTCTTCGGTGCGGACCCAAGTTCGTGATTTGATAAGTTTGATGTACCATCGGCTAAGATCCTTGACAACAAAATCTTCAATCAATCGCGGTGCGAATGGCAATTCGTACTTCTCCATTCGCTGGTTCACTTGTTCAATTAATCTGTGCAACTGTGAGAGAATCCAACGGTCTTCATTCTGAAGCTTTCCAAGATCTAGAGGATGCCTAGTGGGTTCGAATTCTGCTGCCTTCATGAAGGTTGACGCAAAGACATACACATTCCATAGGATATTCAGAGTCCTACGTGTGTCCTCTACATCCTTCCATAGAAAACGCATATCCTCGCCTGGACCTGTTGACTTGATACAGTAGAAGCGATATGTCTCAGCGCCGTATTTTTCAACAACTGCTTCTGGCTCAATGTAGTTTCCTGCTGACTTGTGCATCGGACGCCCCTGGCTGTCACTTGTAAAACCATGCATGAAGACTGTCTTGTAAGGCTCTTTGTCAGCGACTAGCATTGTTGAATTGAACAGTGTGCAGAACCAGCTACTGATTTGGTCCTTTCCCTCGATTACAAAGTCTGCGACCTTCCAATTGTCAAAGTCTTTTGTACCGTAGGTGGCCCAGCGACTGGCCCAGGGGGCTACTCCGCTGTCAAGCCAAACATCGAGGACATCCGGCACTCGTTGCAAAGACCCCTTGCATTTAGGGCATTTCCATTTCAACTTGTCAATCCATGGGCGGTGCAGGTCTTCTGGGATCTTCCCTGCCTTTTCTTTAAGCTCTTCAGCACTTCCAATAACTTCAAAGTAATCGCATTTGTCGCAGGTCCAAATGGGTAAGGGAGCACCCCAGTAACGCTGACGGCTTATGCACCAGTCCTGAAGGTTTTTCAGCCAATTCTTGAACCAAGTGTGTCCCGCCCAGTCAGGGACCCAGCGGATTGACTTGTTTTTCTCTATCATTTCTTCGCGCTGCTCGCTCACTCGGAGAAACCATTGGTCCGTAGCACGGAAGATGAGCGGGCTCTTGCAACGCCAACAATGCGCATAATCATGTTCTACCGTTCCTTGGTAGGCTAGTAGACCCTTTCTCTTTAGGTCAGCCAGAACAGCTTCGTTTGCCTCCTTCAAAGGCTTACCAGCATATTTACCGCCTTCCTCGGTGAATACACCCGCTGATGATATAGGGCAGAAGATAGGGAGCCCTTCTCGCTGGCCTACCTCAAAGTCTTGGGGACCATGTCCTGGTGCAGTGTGTACGCACCCAGTACCCTGTTCCAATGTTACGTGTTCTTCACTAAGGACAACTGTATGAGCCTTCTCATTGGTCTTGCGAAGAACGGCTTGGTGTGGTACCTCCTCTAAAAGCGGGTGCGTGTATCTGAGCCCAGCTAACTTCTCTCCTTTTAGCTCCTCGACTATCTCGTACTCCTTGTCCATGAGAGCCTGCAAAACAATGTTCGCAAGCCCCTTTGCCAGAATCCAAACCTCATCATCAACACGAACACGTACATACTCAAACTCAGGATGAACCATAACTCCAATATTAGCAGGCAGAGTCCACGGAGTCGTCGTCCATATCACAATGAACTCTTTCTTACGACCAACTACTGGGAATTTAACCCAGATTGAATAATCCTCTATTGTTTTGTATTCATGTTCCCGCTTGGCTATTGCGGTCTGGCAGCGCGGGCAGCAGTCCATCACTCGCAAACCGCGGTACAGAAATCCCCGTTCAGAAGCCCGCTTCAACAAATACCAAGTTCCCTCGACGTAAGGGTTATCAATTGTACGATAGGGGCTCTCCCAGTCCATCCAGACCCCTAGTCGAATGAACTGCTCTGTCATCTTATCAAGATTCGATAGCGCAAAGTCCTCACAGCTCTTCACGAACTTGTCAACGCCAATCTTTTCCTCAATATCCTGCTTTGACTTGAGCCGCAGCTGCTTCTCCACATGAACCTCAATGGGTAACCCATGCATATCGAACCCTGGAGTATCCACAACACGGTATCCATTCATCCGTCGATACCGCAAAACCAGGTCCTTCATGATCTTATTCCAAGCAGTACCAAGATGGATTGCACCAGTCGTATAAGGCGGCCCATCCAGGAACTGAAATACTGGTCGACCTTCTCCTAGTGCGGTTACCTGCTCGTAAACCCGATGCTCCTTCCAAAAACGGAGGACCTCCTCCTCAAAAACAGTAAGGTCGAAGGACTTAGACAGTTCAGCTACAGGCATAACAAATCCACGCTCAATATCACATCTAGCCTGCACCCTACAAACCAAGCCCAATAAAAATCATTGGGCGACAAAACTTGGCTACAAAAACGAATCAATTCGCCCTCAACAACTACCTTGTACCCCACAATCCATTTATGAAGTGGCAACGAACTTTTTATATGCGGAAAATGAAACTCACTATATACAACAAAGCACCCAATCGAACTTCTCTACACCCAATCAACTCCAGTAGGTAAGAAACATGTCTTATGTCTTGAAAGTGTGTATCATTGGCGACGGGGCCGTCGGCAAGACCAGCCTAATCATCCGATATACAGAGGGGCACTTCAGGGAGAGCTACCTTATGACCGTGGGTACTTCTTTTGCCGTGAAGGCGTTAGATTTAGACGGTACTCAAGTAAAACTGCAGTTGTGGGACCTTGCTGGGCAGCCTCATTTCAGTAGTGTGCGGCCTGTCTTCTACCGGGGTTCGGTCGGGGGTATCCTTGTATTCGATGTAACGCGGCGGGAAACGTTCAATAATA
>JAEOTB010000069.1 GCA_016840065.1 Candidatus Hermodarchaeota archaeon
AGAATCTGGATTGGGCGCTCAGTACCTGCCTTTATCTCGACCTTCTCGATGGCAAGGGCTGAAACCGAGTGAATGTTAATGTTACCACTGTCAAAGGCCATACGACCACGACCCTTGGTCATGTCTGTTCCATCTGCAATACCTACAAGGGCTGCTTCCTTTGTCAAATCCTTGACATGAGCAGGATGAGCGTAGATAGCATGGAGAATGTGTCCCCTAATTTCAAACATCACTTCAGGGTCCTTGTATATCTCTGGTAGCAACCTGTTTAGGATAGGAATAGCCAGATAAACCGAGTGGAGGTGATGTTCCTCCCTGTGAACCTGGTTCCCCAGATCATGAAGCAAAGCAGCGGTCATTACAACAAGATGAGCATCATCCTCGTCTCCCGCCTTCATCTCCATAAGATTAGTCACAACACCTGCATCTAGCAGGAGCTTCAGCATCTGCAAAGCATTAGCAGAAGTTATACGGGCGTGGACGCCGCCATGATCGTTGTACCTGAGACAGCCAACAGCAATGTAATTTGCCATGTCGTGGCATGCGTTGACTTCTGCGTCTTGTTGCAGAAGTCCCCAGAGTTTCTTGGCTTTGGGGTGTTTGGCGATGAGCTTTGTGATTATTTTTTCTGCTCCGATTTTCAAGTCTTCGTAGGAGGAGGGCAGTTCGAGTTCGAAGCCCCTTCCTGTGGCAATTAGTCTTTTTGGTTTGGTCATTTGTATCAACCTTCCTGTTTCGAGGGAGTTTATTCTCTTTGATTAGAATGTTTTGCATTTACTCCTTAGAATTGCTAGGTATCCAGTGGCCTGGTGTGTAGGATTCCTGTTTGACTCGAAATTTAGTATCTCGACAAAATATCGCCCCATTCCCTAAAATCCGTTGACTATGAATCAAAGAGTTTTAAAGAACCTTTCAGATAGATTTACTGCCCCAGTTAAAGAGGGAGTTCGATTGGAACGCTTTTTCCGACAACTACTCAAAGAGGAGCTTGACCACCGTGGCCGTGTCAGTAGACTAGATTCCGCGATGCTATTCTTAGCCTCCGCCACCAGTCTCGCCTTCGCCTTAATTCAAACATTATTGACAACTTCCCCTACCTTCATCTTTATCATTCCAGGTCTTCTCCTAGGCTGGTTCGCTCCCTTCTACATCGGATATATACATGGTGCAATAAAAAATAACCCTGTCAATCGAATTCGTGGCTGGACTTACCTAACGATGGGAAGCATCAGCTATGTTATATTATCGATTTTTAGTCTCTTTATAGTTCCCTTACTGGTGTTAGATGCCGCACTAGGTGTTTTCATAGCAATCGGATGTACTCTACCGTTCATAATCACGGGCATGGCAGTAACTTCATCGTTAAATCAACGGATTTCTAGAATCTGTAACCACTACGCAACTCCAGTTGAGCAGAAAGTCGTGAACTCCACGAGAATATCTTCAACGATTCTTGCCCTTGCACTTTCAATTGCAGTTTGTCTTGAATGGGAATATTTCCATCAACTTCAGGAAGGGATTCTTTTATTCCGGTTCTTTGTTTATACATATGTTCTTATCGGATTATTCTTCGAATTGTATGTTTGGTATCTGATGAGGTATAAATCAAAAAGTGTAGTTCAGTGACAGACCTCTGCAGTGGGGGAGTCTGGTTGCTTAGGCTAAATCAGGGTTCTCTTCTCAGACGGCTTCGGGGTGTTTGGCTAGGAGTTTGGTGATGGCTTTTTCTGCTGCTATCTTTAAGTCTTCATAGGAGGAGGGCAGTTCGAGTTCGAAGCCCCTTCCGGTCTGAATCAATCTCTTTGGTTTAGTCATGAAATTCACCAATGGGAATTTGGTTTCATGCTTATAATTGAATATTGTGTTTTTGCCATTGAAACTTATTCTATCAGGAGTACCTTAGAATCTTGTGGGGTCACTCAAGCAGATTGTCAACCAGACACCTCGCACAAAGACCACGGTGCCCCTCAAACTGCCTCTGCTCCTCTCCATGCGTTACCTTATCACATACAAGTACTGAGGTGGCTCACAGCACTCCCTGCACTTCTCTTTGATATACCATGTAAACACACAAAACTACTCACCCACCCCCACAAAATCTCAAGAAATCTTTTAGCTACATAAGATTTTGATACTAGACGCTAGAATCTTCGTATTCTTTACCTGAAATTATCGCCTCATCAATTTCCGCTATTAGCTGCTTCTTTGAGAGGCTGCTCTTAAGACGGTTCACTATTGTACGACGGGCAACATCTAGAATCTTTCTCGCGAGCTGCTCCAGATCATCACCCTTCTTCCTTTTAACCTGACTTCCATGAACATAAGCGCTTCTCACTCCATAACTACGACTAACCGTATCATAGATGGACAATGCCTCAGAGCTATTTTGAGCTAACAATCTACTCACCCGCTGCCCGAGTCTATGACGCAATTCTAACCGCTCACTAGAACCCAGAAGCAAAGCTTCAAGAGCCATAATCGCAAAAAGAAATCGCTCCTCAAGCGAAGGGGAATCCAAGAGTGCCTTATTGAGCCGCTCTAAAGCAATGGTAAGCTCATCAATCGTTGGGTTAACACAAACACGAGGAGTTATTTTATCCTCCAGCTCAGAGAAGAAAATCTTCAACTTGTCTCGTTCTTGAATTGACAGTTTATACTCATACGCTGGTGACCGTACCACATTTGGCCAACTAGAGGAACCCCCTTCGAAAGGGGATTCACAAGAATAAAATGTCACTACCGCTTTGACTGACCCAACTTTGAAAAGTCTAAGTATTTGAGGTACAGCCTGAACGATGGGAAAGATTTCTGATTGATTTCGTGCAAGACGGTGTATTTCAACAACTGCTGAAGGTTCTCTATCATATTGTAAACGAGGCGGTCCATGTGTATACCTTGAAAGGCGTTTCAAATCCATTGGTTGTTTTCTCACAAAGTCGTTGGGTCGTGGCTTTCGTATAATAAAACCATCGTCTAAGACGATGTCATCGTCTTCCATCCATACACCCTTAATCAAAACCCTGACATGCCATTGAGCTTTTTCGTTTTTGAGAAATCCTAAGAAGTAATCGATGATATCCATTAGATTCTTGGTTCCATTTTGAAGCCAGTCACGAGCAATAACCCATAGTAGCTGATCAATACGCATCTTTGTAGCAAATTTATTGAGACTATACTTTTCCTGAATTATCTTTGAAGATGCAAGATATTGTTCTGTGGACCTTATGTCGGATTCTAAGGTTTTACGTAACCTCATAGAGTCAATAATGTGTCTTGACTCTGTATCAGATATCGGGCGGAATGTTGATCTTCCATCCTTGTATTCGAACTGGTCGACTCCTTCGATATCGATTTCCTCGGTTGCGATAAATGCTGTAGGCTGCCTTTCAATGATTTCAACAAGCAGCCGCGCAAGCTTAGCTAATCTTTTCCTTACCTGGCTTTTATCCAAAACCGAATCAATCCCTTTGTGATTAATCTTCTAAGGGCAATATTCAACAATAAATGTCTATTGACAGTCAGCCGTATAGGTTCCAGTTTTAGAGCGTTACAAAGACGGTGCTTCTCGCTAAGGATAAAATACAGAGTGCTGTACGTCATCTTCGTCTCAGTCCATCCCTAGCTGGCTCTGCAATACCGGCACTTCTCGTTCTCGGATACTGTTTCGTTTAAAGAAGAGATAAGTGATCTAAATCAAACTATAAAGACGATACTCGAAACAAGAACCAACTAAATAGGCACTTGAATCTACCGATAATAGGGCGCAGGGATGTGAAAGGTTATGACTCGTCAGGATCGTCTTCAGGTGGTGGATCGATGTAGAGACCTTGTTTTCGGAGTGCTTCGAGCATTGCTGGCATGGCTTCGAATTGTCGGAGCTGGACTTCCTTCTCGAATCGTTGCTGTTTCTCTTCGGCTTCGGCTTCTTCGAGCTCACTCTTCGAGTAGGAGTACAGGAGTAAACAACAAAACGTTGATAGCCCAGAGATTATCCACAAGATGTTACCAGCTCCGAAGAACGTACCGGTGAAGAAAGTCAATGCTACTCCGCTTCCCTGGGCAGCATGCAAGAGAAATCGGTGGAATTTTCTTTCTTTGGTCACAGAACCACTCCTAACCCTAGCTGGGAACCATTCCTCTTAAATCTAGCATAATTCAAGCATACCCCTGCTCCTTAATTTAGGCTAAAAAATTTGGACGAGTTCGGCGACCTTGGAAGCGGCGACCTTGCCTCTCCATGGTGGAAGTCTAGGCAAGATTATTAATCATAAAGCGATGGAATCAAGTTCTCTCGCTCAACAATTTTTTTTAGAAGATTGTCAAGTAATGGCACTAACTTCTTGAGTGCTTCAAGAAAATCCGTTCGCACGGTTTTTCCTTCTGATGTAATAAGCCTCGCACCATGAAAGCGCTGCCCTTTTATTGTTATAATGGTGACAAGAAAAATACCACATTCATCGACATAAAGGTCCAGATGCAGTTTATTCCCTAAATACGACCGCTCAGATTCTTCCTCTACTAGTGTGACTTGGCTTTCTAGAGTTCCATTAGAGAGTTTATCGAGTCCCATTTTGTATGCTACTACGATTCCTCTTGCGTCGCGTAATAATTCCGCTTCTGCATCTAAGAGCCTATTCCAATCACCTTTTGATTCACATTCTAACAATTCAGCTATCACATGATGAAGGGTTGATTTTTGCGTACTCTGTTTTATCTCTTGTTTGACTAGATAGGTGAATCGGGCTAGAAATAGCCGTCCGAATGTTTTCTGCCATTGTTTCCTGGCCGTCCACCCAAAGGCAATCATGCCAAGGAATGTAGTGAGGATCAGCATAACTCGGAGGATTAGGGGTAACCAACCAGGAATGAGATTCGCAATAAGAAGGACGGTGAAGCTTACGAAGCCCACTACAAAGTTGAAGTAGCTTTCACGATCTCGTTGCATTATTGCATAGCGAAACACATCACTTCTAAACGGTTTCTCGCCAACAAGGGGTTGGTCTTTATCCTGCGATTTTAGCCTGTTCTTCCAATATTTCTCAATCGGCTGCCAATAAGCGAGGAGTGGAGTGAGGGCGCCTGTTCCGAGAAGGGTAATTGCAGGAAGGAGTATCGCCGTAACTAGCGTGGGATCGTAGGTAGCCGGGTCGAATCCAAGAGGTACAAACCAGGTAACTAGCAGTGGGCTAAGCAAAGGATTCGCTTGTAAGAGGGGAACGAGGGAACTGCCGAGGGTTATCAGAAGAAAAATAATGGAGCTCCCAAGAAATAGATACCGAAAGGGCGTGGGCGCCTTTGAGTCAAGGATAACGGTTGGCAGAGACATTGACACTCCCTCAGTATACAAAATTAGAAGCCACTTGAGGCTAAAAAACCTTAAGGTTTCAAGAAAAGAGCAGGGGTGCTCCTTAATTCAGGTTTTAGAGAACGGATTCTACATTTCCTGGGCTCTCACCAGTTCCGACGCCAACTACCACCACTACACTGGAGTTTACATAGTATCTGTCTTCGATTCAACGCCTTGGATTATTCTAGCCGCTGAGGTAATACTGGTTGTTATGATAGTAACGACACTGGTGGTTGTAGTTTACCGCTGGAGGCGACGACGTAGGAACATGTCTTGAAGTCTAAGGTAGACCTGAGAAGGTACGCTTATCTCCCCTTGATTAATAATCGAGATGATGAGTTTTTGCTCCTTGAATCTTTTTGCGTGGAATTCAGTATGCGCCATCACTCTGTAGAGTATCTCGTAGGCCCTCGGATCTTTTGCCCCAATCCTTAGAAGTTCTGTGATAAGGGGGTGAATCATCTGGATTAGGTGGGGGTAGGCTTTGTCTACTTTCTCGATTGCGGCTGGTCCCTCAATCTTGAGAAGTGCGACTGCAGTCATGGTTCGTGCCATCTCGTTTTCGTTCTCTCTCAACCTCTGGTCTAGAATGGGTACGGCGCGTGGGTCGCTGATTACTCCGAGAGCTTGGGTGCAGCAACCCTGAACGTAGTCGGGTAGTCCTCCAGAAGGGGATGCTCCCCTGAGTAATGCTTCAAGGGCTGTGGAACCTCCTATCTCTCCAAGGCACATACAAGCGTGGCCGCGTGTCGTCTCACTTGGGTGTTTTTCAATGACTTCGAGGAGATGTGGGATTGACCTTGTGCCATCCGTTTCTACCATGAGGCGGAGGGCTATAGCGTGGTATTGAAATCTGGGTTTTTGCCCGTCTGTGTGTATGTGTAGAAGTCCTTCAAAGCCCCGGTCTCCCATCCTGCGCAAAACCTCCACAATAGCCTCTTTATCCTCGGCTCTCGGGGCTTGCAACCATGCGTGAATGAAGAGAAGACTCTCGCCGACACTGCCTTCAGTGCCCTCCGCCACGGGTACGCCTTTGTCTAGATGGGTCATCAGGTCTTCATGGGTGTACCGCTCCGCTATTTCGTCAAAAATCGCCTTTAGGGCTTCAAACTTTTCCATATCAGAGTTCAAGATGTCAGAGAAGGCGGCTTCTAACCGTTCCATCGTCTCTATTAACTCGATTTTTCCCAAATCATTCTTCCCGCTCATATACTATCCTTACTTTCATACTCTAAAAAAACTTCTCGTAAAAACACCATGGTCTTTATAGTGAAGACAGTACAACTTATTCTGATGTTTGGAGCAGTGATTGACGATGTCTTCAACCTCTTTCAATGTGCGTCGAGTGAGGCGTCAGCTAGAACATCTCCTCGGTAAGGAGAATGTCTCCGACGCAGAAATCGATAGGATTTGTTATTCACGTGATACTTGGCCACTTCGTCTTATGCAGCTAGGTCGTCTTGTCACCAAACCACAGCCTGACCTTATTGTATGGCCTACTAGGGTGGAGCATATCCAGCAGGTTCTTCGAGTCGCCAACGCAGAACACATCCCAGTTACACCAGTTTCTGGAGGCGGTGGCGTCTGTGGTGGTGCGCTCCCAACCCAGGGCGGCATTATCCTCGACTTGAAGAAGATGAATAGGATATGTGGTTTGGACGAGGAGTCATACACAGTCACAGTGGAGACCGGAGTTTTAGGTTATGAGCTAGAACAGTATCTGTCCGCTCGTGGGTATACGACAGGACATGCCCCTTCTTCGATTTTCAGCTCTGCTGTGGGCGGCTTTGCGGCAGCCCGCTCAGCTGGGGTGCTAAGCTCAAAATATGGAAAATTCGAGGATATCGTGGTAAGCCTGGAAGTGGTTCTACCCAATGGTGAAGTGCTCCGCACCAAGACAGTTCCACGCAGCTCCATGGGTCCAGACTTGAAACAACTCTTCATTGGGTCAGAAGGCACTCTAGGAATCATCACCGAACTAACCCTGCGTATCTGTCCAGTACCCGAATCCACAAAGTTCGCCTCATTCCTCTTCCCAGACCTGCACACAGGAATGGAGGCGGTCAAACAAATCTTCCGCAGAGACCTCCGACCAGCCCTCATACGCCTCTATGACGAGAACGAAACCCGCTTCGTCTTGGGAAGGTTCATGTCTCCCCCTGAGGGAGCGAGTGTACTGAACTTAACCTATAGCGCTACAAAGGAACTTGTGAGTTTAGAACGGCGAACGGTGACAAGAATCTGTGAAGCGGCCGAAGCCAAATCGCTGGGTCCGAAGCCCTCAAAGCACTGGTGGGATAACCGGTTCGACCTCTACTACCCCTCCAGCATCAACTTAGGTCCAGGCATGCTCTATGATGTCCTCGACGTTGCCGCCAGTTATGCAAACCTGGAAAAGATGTACTGGAAAATGCGTGAAGCAATAGAGAAGCTGGGAGTCAGTACCATGAGCCACTTCAGCCACTTCTACCCCGATGGCGGAAACATCTACGTGATATTCATAGGTCATGCAAGCTCCCCAGAGAAGGCAGAGGCGAAGTACAGCCAGGTCTGGAAAGTCGGTCTAGACGCTGCTCATCGCGCCGGTGGCACTCTCAGCCATCAACACGGCGTGGGGCTCCTAAAAGCTCCGTGGATGCCCATTGAACACGGTCCTTCAGGATTTGCCTTAATTGAAGCCATCAAACAACACTTGGACCCCAACAACATTCTCAATCCAGGAAAACTAGGTCTTGGCTCAAATGGCAGCCACTCACACGAATCCCCTACAGCAAATGGAGGTGTTAATCAATGAGTGGTCCTCCTCCCCCCAGCTCTACTGATTCCCTTGATCAATACGCAAAGGTCAACAGGCTCTGCAGCCTCTGCAGCCGCATGTGCCGCCATGCCTGCCCCACCCACATCACTACACGTTCCGACGCCTGCAGCCCCGTTGGACGGGCACTAACCATCGAATTATACCGGGGCAATAAAACCGCCTTGACCGAAGCCCCCGTGAAACGCCTCTACCAATGTACGCTCTGCGGTGCCTGCAAGTCTTGGTGCAAGCCCAGCCACGAATTACCCCGAATCATCGAACTGGCCAGAGAACGAGTAATTCAAGAACATCGAACACCAGCAGGACTCTTGGATTTCGACCAAATAGTAACTCAGCATCACAATGTCTATGGCGAACCCCATAGAGAACGCTTTAAAGCCCTCACACTAGCAACCAATCAACCCCCCTCCAATGATACTGTCCTCTATTTCGTAGGATGCACCACAGCTTATCGCCATCCCGAAATTGCTACCGCGGCAATCCAGGTCCTCAACCACCTTGGAATCAACACTCACCTACTCCAAAAGGAAGTCTGTTGCGGCTCACCATTGATCCGTGCTGGTTTTACTGAAACCGCTCAAAACCTAGCAAAACAAAATGTGGAAGCCATCACCCAAAGCGGCATAAGAACAATTATCACCACTTGTCCCGGATGCGCCCGCGCCCTCAAACTTGACTATCCCAAACTCAACGTTCCTCTCCCAAAAAGCGTACGAGTACTCCACATAACTGAATTCCTCACCAGGTCTCGTCAAATGAAAAGGCTAAAACAACACGAAGCTCCACCCCCAGTGGCTGAAATCATACCTGTGGTCTATCATGACCCCTGTCATCTAGGGAGAGAATTAGGGGTCTACGAGCCACCCAGAAAACTCCTCCGGCTCATACCTGGAATCCACCTTGTAGAATTCCAAAATAACCGAGACCACGCCGACTGCTGCGGAGCAGGTGGAGCACTACCTAAAACCTTCCCCGACCTCGCAGCACAAATCGCCAAACGTCGACTCAAAGACGCATTTCAAACCACTGCTGGTATGATAACCAGCTCTTGCCCCAACTGCAAACAACACTTCTTACGGCACTCTACCAAAACAGGTCCACTCCTCCCCGTATATGACCTCCTAGAGCTTCTCGCCGGTGTCCTGAAGTAGCAATGGGCGCAACAGGTATCCAGCCCTTTGCTTGAAAAGGTAAGGCTTATTAGAAAAGACGCTGAGAGATAATCCTCTCCTTCTTCGAAGGAGAACAACCGGGAGGAAAAGAAATCATATGTCAAGAGACGTTGCGTCACGAGTACTAAGTATACTCGCTGGAGTTTTCTACATCATCAGCTTCATAATAGGTATTGTCATCTTCGGGATACGTGCTATCATCATTCTCTTCGCCATTCTAATAGCCATCGCTCTATACACTGGCTTAGGAGGCGGAGAAATGACAGATGAAGACCGCGCACTGATATGGTCAATGATCTGGGGCTGGGTCATAATCCCCTTCGCCGCAATGGCATTCTGGCTCATCATAGGCATCCTTGTCCTAGTATGGCAGAGCGACACCTACTCACGCCGCCCCCACATCATCATCCTCGGCATCCTCGGCGTCGTATTCACCGCCTTAATAGGTGTAGTGATGTTCTTTGACCCCTTCTTCGCCGCTTTAACCGGCTTCTGGATAGCCGCCCTCGCTGCCTTGATACTAGCCCTTCTTGCAGGCATCCTCGCTTTAATCGCAGGAGCCATCGCAGTACCCAAAGGCGGAATATAAACTACTCCAAAGGACCTTCAGCCAACGGAACCAAATTAAAACGCACGCCTAGGTGAAAGAAGGCTAGAAACAACCCTGAGCCAAGACGCTATTCTCATCTAGCTACAAAAATCTGTGAAGACTTGGAAAAAAGGGGGAACTGGCTGAGACAGGCTCAGCCAACAACTCGCTCAGAACCAGGGAGACCACCAAATGATTATCGCGAAGATAATCAGGACTATCCCGTTAATGATAAGCCAAGGTCGCTCAAGCGGCTCAGGAACCTTCGTGATATTGCCCGGCGCAGAAACTAGCGACCGTTCAATATAAGCGATACCCTCTTTGGGGCTCTTCGAGAAGCGGTTGAGAATCGACTTTGTACTAGGAATCAAGTCAGTAAATAAGTGGCATGCAACACCAGTAAAGAATATTGAAATGAAGTACCGGTCGGTAGGCCACCACCACGTTATACTAGGCCAAAAAATCGGCCAGAGGAATCTTAGCGGGAGCCAGATAGCAGCGACGAAGATAAGCGGGAGAACGAAGCTGTGGGAAATCCAGGCGCGGTGACCCATGAAGGGTTTCCAGTCGTGGTCGAAGTCTGGGAACATTGCGCCCAGCCATCCAACGAAGATAAACCAGATTCCCACGAAATCAGGTATTATTGGTACAGGTAGAGAATACATTGCTTCTACGTATTTCATTACTAACCAGATGCCAGCGAATGATGCAGCAGCGAGAACCATGTGATCGAATCTGTTCATGGTAGAAATTCACCTAGCCCTTCTTGCTATCTTTTCACTTAAAAATGAATTAGTTTTACCGTCTTTACATTCAAGACGGCTTTCGGCTGCGAAGGATGAGGGGTATGACTGCCATGCTACCTGCAATGCTAATGACGGCGCAGAGGATGAGGGGGAGGGCGGCGGCTTGATTGGGGTTAGCGGTGGCAGCAAGAATCACCGCGTATGCGTAGCCTCCGATGATGGGGGCGATGGCTCTGGCGGCGCTTCCGCTCATACCGAGGAGGCCCATTACCAGTCCCCGTTCTTTGGGGGGTGAGGCTTGAGCGGCTAGGGCAGCTGATGAGGGGAGTGCCATTGCTCCTCCTATGCCCATCAGTGCACCTATCATGAAGAGGTCTAGGGCGGTTGTGGACAGTATGGCTGTTAGGGCGGCTACTGCGGTTACAACTCCACTCAAGATGAGGAGCACGTCGTGTCCGATGCTGTCTGATAGCCGACCGAAGATTAACTGGCTCAGCGCATTACTGGAGGCAAAGAAGAGGAAGAAGATGCCCAAGTCCAGGGGTGAGAAGGCGAATGTGCGGGGGTCTGTGGCGTATACTGCAAACATTGGTTCAGCAACAGCGATTGAGAAGATTCTCGTGAAACGAATTACCAAAGCCACAGCTAGTAACGTGCCACCCACTCCGACGACAATGCGATAACGATGAAGGGTTGCCCCAAGCTTTCCCCAGAGCGATTGCGCTTCTACCTTCGATGCTGTATCCTCCCTAATCGTCTTGCCTTCGATGTGTTTGCGTGGTTCACGAATAATAATGAATGAAAAGACGAAGGTGAGAGCAGCTAAACCCGCGCAGATGAAGAAAGGAACCCGAATACCAAGATATTGAGCGAGAATGCCCCCAATGGTGGGGCCGAAAATCATTCCAGTTGTACGACCTGCCAACAATGTGCCGAGGGCGGTACCTCTCTTTTCAGGCGGTGCAAGGTCCGACACCAACGCGTCAGAAGAAGGATAGAGGCCTGCCGTGAATAATCCCTCTGCAGCTCGCGTAATGAAAAGGAGTAGAATCGAGTTCGCTAGCCCAAAAGCGACAAGGGCCACACTAGAACCTACAAGGGAGAGAAGAATCACAGGCTTACGCCCGATACGATCCGAAAGAGCTCCCATTGGTCCAGCAGCAATGAAGGTGCAAAGCGAGAAAGTAGCAACAAGAAGCCCATACTCTAAGGCTCCGCCGCCAAATATGGTCAGATAGAAGGGAAGGATTGGCATAACAGCTCCATAACCCAGTAAGAGGAAGGCTTGAGCGATGGCGAGGAGTACAACCTGACCCATGTATTTTGAATCAGACGCTGTTGGCGACGGGGTTTGAGTCTGGGGATTCAAGATAAGTTCAACACAAACCAGCACTTCTTTAAGTGAAAGCCTTGAACCATCTAATCAACTGCAAGAGAATCAGGGTCGTGTCTTAAATGGTTGCAGAAAAAACAGGTACCGCAGAGCCCCTAGTCTTTCAAATCGGTGAGTGTATAATTGGAGGAAACCGCGCCGAATACCCCACAGCGATAATGCTTTCCACCTTTCATCAAGGCGACAAATCCGTTACAGACCATAAAACAGGTCGGTTCAACGAGAAACGGGTACGCCGCCACCTCAATCGTGCAACCAAACTTAGCGAAACCACTGGGAATCCCCTTGTTCTTGATGTCCTTGCTGAAACGCCTGAAGCTATGGTTCGTTATCTTGAATTCCTTGCAGAGGCAGCACCCACAACATCGTTCCTCATCGATAGCAGCTCCCAAGAAACCAAGATGGCAGGACTGAAACTTGTTGAAGAAACAGGACGCGCCGAATACGCAATCTATGACTCCATCAGCCTCCTCTCAACCGATGAAGAACTGGAGGCTCTCCGCGCCTCTAGCATTGGCGCTGCCATCCTCCTCGCACACAACCCCCTCGACCTTGATCCCAAGGGTCGGCTTGACGTGCTTCGTGGCACTAAGGGCAAGGAGGGGCTTCTCGCCAAAGCCAAGAGAGCAGGGATTACAAAAATCCTCGTCGACACCGTAGCCCTTGACCTTGCAGGGCTCAGCTTAGCAACCGCTGCTATGCCAATCATCAAACGAGAACTGGGATTGCCTGTGGGGGCTGGTTCAGCGAATAGTGTAGCAATCTGGCGCCGCTCCAGTCAAATCTCTCCAGCTGCAAAACGATACGTCGCCCCTGCTCTATGCACTTACCTGCAATGTGCGGGCGCCAACTTCATTCTCCCTGGACCGCTAAGCAATGCACCCCGCTTCTTCTCCACAATAGCTGTTACCGACGCTCTACTAGCCTTTGCATCACCTGAGGGCCCATATCCTCCAACCCCACCCAAAACTCGCCATCACCCTCGCTACACCACACTTTAATCTCACAATACCGAGTTGTTTTGCGTTGAAATCAACTATCCGTGACAATCTGGGTCTCTTCTGCATGGTAACAGGTGGGGTGATACTGATACTCGGTAGCCTATTGCTCGTTTTTGATAAGCAACACCAGAGGTGGCTCTTAGCAGTAGTTATCGAATTTTTCGGAATTGAAGGTTCAACAATCGATATGTTCGAGACGTATATTAGGTCAGTTCCTTTCTGTTCGATACTCGGGGGGTGTCTGGTTATCGTAGGGGGTGTCGTGTGGTGGTTGAGACCTCCACGTCCAAAATCTGGGGCGGAACTGGTTCTGGTTGCAGGCAAGTTCATTGCGAGTTTTGGTGCAACCCTCTGCACACTTCCAATCGCTGTGATAATCTTTGGTATCTTTGGAACAATCGTTCTAGTAGGAAGCGGAATCGAGGGTAGCTCAATCCTCCTAACTATCCCACATCTTGTTATCCTGATATCAGGCTTGGTACTCGTCTGTCTGGGAAGCCTTCGAGATCCAAAAAGATACTAGAGTTGAATTTTATTCTATCGCCCCTCTCGATACTCAATGGTTTCCGAAGAGTAAAGCGACTGTATTTGATTTCAGCTAGTCTTTATCGAGTTCAAACAGTCTTCGCTGATGTGTACCTTCCCA
The DNA here is from genome assembly GCA_016840065.1 of Candidatus Hermodarchaeota archaeon. Lineage (GTDB taxonomy): Archaea > Asgardarchaeota > Hermodarchaeia > Hermodarchaeales > Hermodarchaeaceae > YT-063. Next base: position 13,713 of record JAEOTB010000069.1, read on the forward strand.
TTCAGGGGATTCTCCGGTTTCCTGCTCATCTCTCTTGTATTCAGAAATCAGTACATGTCGGTCTCTTTTCAACCGAGGGAGTTTGCAGCACATACTCACTCCCTTTGGAAGCACGAGCTGGGAGGTCAACTTGCCATGGACCCGGGTTCGCTTCCCGCAGGTGCTGCACCGATAAATCGTGTAGTACTTGAACTTGGCCAAGGCTAGTCCCTGCCGTGCTGCAGTAAGAAGATTGGTTGCTGTTCACCATAAAGGTTTGGGAATTAGTATTTTAAAGATGATGAGTCCTAAGAAATCGAGTTAATGGCGCTACTGTAAAACTTTATATTCGTAATATGTAATAATCTTACACAGGAGTTTAGAACCATGACAACATGGTATGACGTATTTCTTGTATGCCCAAAATGTGAGAAGGCATTCAAAGGAACTTCAATAGGATCCTGTGGATACGCAGGAAAAGATAGTGACTTTTACCCACAATACTGGGGCGCGAACCCCCTACCCCACTTCGTTAAAGTGTGCCCATCCTGCAACTACGCTGACCTACCCAACAAGTTCAAGCAAGGCACACCAGGACAAGATGCACCCAGAGAGAAGAATCTCCCCTGTTGGAGACGCTACGAATTAGTTGCAGAAACCCATCGCCAACAAGGCGCCTCTACATTCAGCCTCGCCCAAACCCTCCACAGAGCAGCCTGGGGCGCCCGGGCAGTAGACGGTGACAAAGCCAAAGAGCAAGAATTTCTGCAGCAAGCCTGTGAATTATTCGAACAAGCCCTTAGAGAAGACGGAGTCCCCACGGAACCCGACGATTTACGACCCATAATCACCTATCTCGTGGGTGAGTTATACCGGCGCACTGGAGACAGAGAAACCGCCCTCAAGAGGTTTGCTAAAGTACCTCCCATGCTCAAAGGTGTCGAGAAACTCGATTGGCTCCAAAAACTAGTTGAGAGCCAAACTGCTTTAACCCAAGAATCACCAAGTGAGAAATCCACCAAGGGCTAGTTTTCCTAAAACAAAGGTTTTAACAGGGTAACAGTTTATCCTCCCAAATCATGTCAGGTATACTGAGAGAGTTAGGTGACGAGCTCGTTCTCCGCTATCTCCGCAAATCCGATATCAATTCCTTGGAAGAGCATGTAAAACTAGTACATGGCAAATGGGTTGGTAGTATAGTTCAGCGAATGATCGACCACTACCCAAAATTTTCTTTGAAAGATAATTTCGTCGTAGTTGACACAAAGGATGAAAAGGTCGTTGCTTACCTCTGCTTAATGAGGAGAACCTTTGTTCTCAACGGCGTCAAAATCCCCGTCGGTCAAATGGATATCGTAGGAACTCATCCGGATTACAGGAACAGGGGACTCATTAGACAGTTAAATGAAGTCTTTGAAGAAAAAGTCGCTGCTTACAAACTACCACTTCTATCAATAGCTGGGATTCCCTACTACTACAGGCAATTTGGATACGAATTCGCGGTACACATGACCCAGGGGCTCCCAATTCCCACAGAAAGGATTCCCAAACTGAAAGAGGGCGAGGAGGAGCCAGTCACATTCGAGCAAGTGACCAAGCACACCTTTCCAACCTATCTTGCCTGCCGTGCAAAGAATAATTCCTTCTTGGATTTGTACTACGAACTCGGATCTGAGCACTTCCTATTCTATTCAACAGGAGAACTAGGCGAAACCGCATCGATTAGATTCTACATCGTCAAACAGAAAGACCAAGTCGTTGGTGCCTTTTACCT
>JAEOTB010000001.1 GCA_016840065.1 Candidatus Hermodarchaeota archaeon
GTCATCTGTCTTCTTTGTGCCGCGGTTGCAACGCATTATTTCTATCAGAAACCCGGCGAAGCCATGCCACCCCTTTCCCATGGAGTACCTCGGCTTCTGGTCTGGACCGCCGCCATTGCCCTGCCCGTTGAAACATGGTATTTCCACTATGGCCTTGGCTCATATGCCTATTCATCTCTTATGTCGACGAATTATCCTGCAGTCGTTGCTGCCAGCTTTATGTATTTCATCATCTTTGGCCTTACCTCGCTTCTTCTAGAAGCGATTCTTCGATGGACCCTCTACAAGAACCCAGTAGAAATCCATGGACACAAGGCTAGCCTGGTTGAGAAGCGTTCACTACGGAAAATATTTTCATTAATTGGGCTTGTGCTTATCTTCATCTTTATCGGAATCGCGATAGCAGGAACCTTTGTTCCCGCCATAGGATACTGGCCCCGTGATGCCCCCCTGGAATACACCCTTAGAGGACTGTTACCCCTCCTCATAGAAGGAGTATCCGTTGGGATAGTGGCCACACTGGTTGGTGGCTTCCTCGGATTGGGTGCCTACCATGCCCTACGGTCTGAACGATCCTGGCCTGTCAAGTATATTCCTGCCTTCATCATCTCTGTGTTTGTACTCGTGTTTGGGTTTCAGGTGATTTTAGTCTCAATTGGACTTGACCCCATGTCATTTGGTGGATCGAATTTCCTTAATGGTGCAGGGTTAATCCTTTCCGTGGGTGCCATCCGACGCATCAGCAACACTGACCTTGGAAAGGGTAAGGTAATTTCGCGAAATTGGGCAAGAACACTAGCGCCAGTGTTCGTCTTCTACTGTCTAATCGGTGGACTTCTAGCGCTCGCAGGAGGATTTCTGCACTTCATACGAACTTTCAATTTGAGTTGGGTGATTGGAGACTTTATGCAAGCTGGTTTCATCTATTCAAATCCAACTGCGTTCCTACTCCCAGGGGCGTTCATTGCCCTGTTCGTTGTCGCCTTTGATCTCCTTTGGTGTGGTCTAAGAAATTAACAGAAACCAACAATAAAATGAACTGAAAGGGCTGTTCCACAGGGTCAGCTACTGGACTCGAGGTAGGACTAGTTTCAAGACGAGGGTCCATCTAGCAAGTAAAGCCTAGTCTCCCCTACACATTCCTCGACGCAGCAGTTCAACGAAACGTTGTTGATGGGAGATTACAACCATCGACTCCTACATCAACAGCTTTGGTGTGACAGCGTGAGATAGCTTACCGTAAGGCATATAAATGAACTAAATTCGGACGAAAATCGGTGAGGATTGTGCGCATCAGAGAAGAGGAGCCACAACAAGAGCCTCCAACCCACCTAGGCTCAAACGGCTACACTCGTGATCAAGCCTCTCAAAGGCGGAGAACTAGAGACAGTTTCGCCCTTGAAGAAGCACGTTTCGCCGGCTGGTTCTGGCGAAGCGACCAAGAACGAAAACAGAGCAAGGTCGGCGGACTCTATATTCTAACACTAGTATTCAACTTTCTAGTAACTGTAGTCGTGCTTCAGACCTTCGGGCTGGTTGCAGGGGTTACCTTTACAGTCTCCTTCCAGGTTCTGGCGACACTGCTTGTTGTGCCCCAAGCACGAACCTGGCTATACCATGCAATCCGTTCTATGATAAATCAAAGATCCAGCGGCTCTAGAACTGCTCATCAAGTGTATCCTCTTGCCGATGTATCCTTCTATCTCAATCAAAGCAAGGATATGCTGCTGCTCTCCCATAAGGATGGTGTCACAGCCACTGCTCTGATGGTAGTAGACAAGCTCCCCGTGGGAATCAAGGGAAACATGCATGCTTTCATCAGGGCTATCTACAGCGCAGGAATCCCCCTATTCTACACTCTCATCCACGCACCTAAGAGTGAGGTGGAAATTCCCCAGATGCCTGCCATCTCTGACAGGGCCCAGGCCTCCCTTACCCAACAAGGCCCCTCACAGGTGGCTGCAATGGCATACCGCCACGGAGGCATATGGAAGACTCGTCTACTCCTAGGTACTCGCCGTAACGGACCAAACAACGGTGACCTCGACTCAAAGGGAGAACTAGAGTTTCTAGTCAATCAGGACCTGCAAACCCTACAGAACAGCTTCCGTACCGCCTATCCCCATGTTAGGCTTCAGCGTCTTACAGGCGATAAACTAGAAGATGCGGCACGTTCCACGCTTCTGGTTGGGAGTGCTCCCCATTTTTTCTAACCGGAGCGGAGTCTGCCAGCCACTTCCTGCGGATTCCGCCGCTCCTAGCGAAAGGCCTTGGAACTACAGTCCCCGCAGAGTTCATCACCCCCACCGACCTAGAATCAGACATTGTGATTGGCAGGTCCTTTGAGACCGAATACATGCAGAGTGAAGTTCCCGTTGGGCTCCGCTTTGCAGACCTCCCACAAGGAATCATAACACTAGGAGAGAGTGAACCCAGGCGACGAACGAACCAGCTATTCGCCTTCGAAGCCTCAAAGCATTCCCACTGCATCCTAATAGTCACTACCAGCCAGAGCTACCGAAAACTGACTCGGCACACACCCGAGTGCAGGCTCTTCCGGCTGGGCGAAAACCTCAGAATCAATCCCCTAGATACTGAAGCCCTACCATACAGTGAATACCTCACTCTTCTGGCCGAGACCTTCAAACCCTTCTCACTCTCCGACAGTCAATGGATCCTTCTCAGGAGCATCCTAACTAAAGTTTACACCTGCAACAACCAGCCCACACCACTTGATCTTCTAGCCGGGGTACGGGACTTCCTTGCCAACAACGAAGCCGCAGACTACTCCGAGCGCAAAGATATCCAGTTCCTGCAACGGCTGCTAACACATCTCACCACTGGACCCACAGGAGCCTGCTTCACAGGAACCTCCCAACCATCCTTCAATCAACTCATGGGAAGCGGAATAACCATCATAGAATGCCCAAACCTTGACAGAGAGATACTCAGCTTCCTATCCACAGTCCTAATAACCAAAGCATGTGCCAGCCGTCAAGCCCAGGGAGAACGCATATACTTCCCGCCCCTCATACTTCTCATAGACGACGTGGACATCTACATGGCAGACGCTTCAAGGCGGCAAAGGTCAAGCCGAGACAACTGGCTAGCTGGTCTCCGCCATTGGCAGAGCCGCCTCAAGGAAGTAGATGTTGCCCTCTATCTGAGTGCAGACCATCCCTCCCTCCTACCCAAGGGTACCCTGGGGCTATTTAAAACAATAATCTCTCACCGTCTCTCCCTCAAAGAGGACATCGAATCAGTGGAGGTTCCACTGAAGTTCTCCCTCACAAGGTCTAGCCCCTACTCCTTCAAGCGAGTGAGCAAGCGTCAACAGGAACTCCTTTCCCTGCTAGAACCCGAACTCGCCTTAATGACTCGTCCAGACCTCCAGACCGCCATACCCCTAAAAATAAACCAGCTTCCAAAACAGGTCACCGAGACCCAGGTTGTTGAAAGGTTAGAAGGAGGGTCTCTCCCTGATCTTGCTCCGACAATGCTCCACAAGGACTTTTCCAGGAGACTACCTGAGGCCGTCCGCATTCTCAACCTCGTCCGGGAGTACCGAGCCACACCCACAGCCCTTTCCTCAACTCTCGGATTACAAGAGAACCTTGTTACATTCCTTCTAGAGACGCTGATAAACCACCGTTATGTTAGGTCTGCCCAGGAGGGATCCCGCTTCCATCGCCGAACAGTGATAACCATCACCGATAAGGGAAAACGAGCACTAGAAGAGCTGGCACGGTATACGCAAACGCAACAAACTGACTAGGTTAACAATGGTCTTCTTATCAAAACGTAGGAAACTGAAACTTCTGAATACGAGAATGAAGGAAAATCAGCGAATTCCTTTACAAGGTAAGAAAAGCCATTTCTTTCCTGAAATCCGGAGTAATCGGGCTATACAACTCTGAAACATTTATATCCTACTCCCGCCTACTACTACCTACAGACAGTTGAGGGAACCATTAATCGCAAAGTCATTGAAGGCAGCGAAAGAACAAGGCACTTCCATCCCCCCCTAGAAAAACCATTCCCTCTCCCCTCCAATTGTGTCCTTTTTTGGACGTGCACTGTTCCGCTAAACCCTTCAATGGCAAAATTTCTTTCTCTGAAGCCGAATAACTAAGTTTAAATTAGTCCTGCAGAGAAGAGAGAAATGAAGGTGGTCGGAAGTGACTTCCAAATCTCTTTCATTTAAGACTTTAACATTGCATGACATCCAACCGCTCTTCGGGGGACAAGATGTCAGATTACAAGCCAATGGTGAGGTACGTGTTCACATCGTAACACCCCGGGAGAAGGCGAGGAGCAACAAATACCGATTAACAATCGAGGCTGAAAAACTCAAGGAAATCGACAACCTCCTAACTGAGGTCGAATTCGAGGAGATAGAGACACAGGATAGACCAGGGGAGCCAGATGAAGCACGCCCCAAGATCACGGTCCATTACCCGTCTGGGGAGAAAGTCGAGAAGGAAAAGTGGGCAAACGATGAACACCCTAGATTCGACAAGATATACAACTGGTTAATCCAACTCGCAAAGGAAACCGAGGAAAAAGGGACACCCGACATTGCAACTAACTAGTTTCATTTTATCCCGTCCCTTTCCATTCAAGTTTCAAGTCATTCGGAACACCGATGAAGTGCAGGTACACAAACCAGTCTTCGTCTAAAACCATAAACACTTGAAGTGAAATTAGTTAGAGCTTTTGGCGAAGGCGCTTCGCTTGATCCAGCAGAGTGGATTGCATCTTTAACTGCTTGTGAGTGCTGCTTCTGTGGTAGCGCTCATCGTAGGTATCCCTTGCAATCAGAGCCACCAAGCGCCCTGGAGCTTGTCGACCTGTTCGTCCTGCCCTCTGGATTCGTCGGATAGCGCTGGGTACACTATCATATAAAACGACGAGGTTGCACTCGCTAATGTCTAGCCCTTCCTCCCCCACATTCGTGGCAATCAGGACATTGTATGTGCCAATTCGGAACTCGTCTAGAAGGGAAAGCTGTTCCCGTTGAGTTAATCCCTTATCCCCGGGACGGCTGGCCTGCCCCACAAACCTTGCAGCCCTGATACCTGGTTGTTGGTTAAGATATTCTGTAAGGATGGCAGCAGATACCCGGAACCTAGTGAAGATCAATATACGGCTCTTTGGCTCCATGGCTATTTGCTGACCAAGCACCTTGAGAAGCACCGGGTGCTTGGGGTGATGGTACCCTATCTCGGTCAACGAATCAAGGATTTGTTTCGCCTCCTCATACCAGGGACTAGTAACTAGGATCCGCACGTTCTTGGGTACGCTCTTTTGCTGGTTCGCCTTGGTTTCTAGCTCGCTGAAGTACCGGACTAGCTGGGGAACACCCTGGGTTTGAAGGACCTCTCGGGCATGGAAAATGCGCAAAGCAAGAGCGATACCAAGGAGCCCCTTATAGAGACGGGGATCTGATTGTCCCTTACTGGGTCCAATCATGCGGATTATTTGAGCCCGTATCTTCAGTAGGTCTTGCCGTCCAAGAGAGTCTACCTGGAAAAGTTTGACTAGCCCAAACTCCACCAAGGGCATGATGGCACCCTGAATGGCTCGTCGGAGCAGCTCCTCAATCCTGAGGAATTCTTGGGGGAGAGACACCTCAATGTACTCAACACCCACCGGCTGAACATAAGGGGCAATATCACCGTCCCGTTCGGTTCGAGACTCTATACCCTCAATATAGAGAGAGCTACAAAGAGACCTTACATCTCCCGGGGAGGCTGTGAGAGCTAGAATGCGAGGGTTCTCCCTCTGGTTCATGTAATAGTCAGCGATGTTGACATAATCGTAGCCGCCCACTGCTCTGTGGGCTTCATCGAAAATGAGTAAAGAGACATCTGACAGATCATAGCGTCTCTTGTCTAGGTCGTGGCGGAGTGTCTGGGGAGTCATGAAGAGGAGGCTGCTTCTCCCCCATAGATTTGCCCGTTTCAGCCTGTGCGTCTCACCGGTAATGACTTGGAACTTCTCAGGCAAGACAAGGAGCATCTCCTGAAAGCGCTGACGGTGCTGCCCCACAAGAGGACGCGTCGGCGCCAACATCACTACCTTAGACCGAGGCTCCTTCTCTAGCCTATAGGCTGCCAATACAATAGCGATTACCGTCTTCCCCATACCAGTAGGGAGTACAACAAGGGTGTTCTTCTGGGTGGCTGTGGCAAAAATGACCTCCTGGTAGAGCCGCCACCGTACAGTATGAGGGCGGAGTAATGGGATGTCAAAGAACTCCTTGCTCATCAAAACCACCACCCTCTGGCGGATTTTAGTCGATTTAAATGGCTTTCGAGTTTCACGAGAAAAGACTCATTATTTTCAGGGAAACGCTTAAAAACGAACTAAATTCGGCACCAATCCAAGGACCAAGTAAGGAGATGCTTGTTTGACCTTGGATGTCTTCATTCTGCTCTGCCTGGTGGATGCCCTGGTATGCATTCCA
>JAEOTB010000070.1 GCA_016840065.1 Candidatus Hermodarchaeota archaeon
GAGCTCATCTTGCCTCAATCGTCACCTTGGGCTACAAGAACCCCCTATTTGCGGGTAACTTCTCAGCAACGATGAACATTACCGCGGGAATCTGGTTTTATCCTCCCACAAACATTGGAGGGATCTTCTCGGGGTTCATGGACGCTCTGCTTGAGGGTTCTCTCCCTCTTGAGGACCAGTACGACAAGTTCTCTCCTAGGTACTTAATCCAAAACAGCACCGTTGTACCACCGATAATGATTGTACACGGGGAAAAGGACAAGCTGGTAGATTATCAGACCCAGGGCTTAGACTTCGTTCAGTACGCAAGGAGCTTGGGGCGTAGATGCCTACTAATCACCATTCCCTGGGCTGGGCACGGTTTCGATATCAACTTCCCTACCTATGGGGGTCAGATGTCAACATATTATATTGAGCGGTTCATGGCACTTGAGCAGCTCAGCGGAGGTCCATGAAATGGCAGTCCTCGACTTCTTGAGAAAACAGGTCATCGTCAAAAACTACCTGCTCATTACAATCTTCATCCTATCCTTGACGATGGTTGTCAACTTCTTCGGGTTCGCTGGTAACCCATCCCTCCAGGCTCTAGCAGGGGCAATGAGCATCGTAGGTGTTCTTTTAATGGTCGGAATGGTCCTCATGACCTTGAGCTTCGTAAACCGGAACACCGGTGTAGGTAGGATACTGATACGGTTCTCCTATGTCACTCTAGCAGTCGCAGGCCTATGTCTGTCGGTGATAGCCTTAACCACCATCATCTCATCCTTCTTGGCTGGTTTTGGAACAATGCTCGCTGTACAGATGTCTTCTACTGCCTTCGCTACTCAAATGGCCCTCAGCGTAGTACTTGCAACGCTAGGTTATTACACGCTCTCACTTGAGGGAGTATGGGCCCTCAATCATCCCAGGTGAGCCATCTAGAATCTCTAAATCACTAACAACCCAAAACACACAACTTGTGTATGCCTGCCTTACTGCCTCTCAATGCTTTGCCTTTTTGGTAAAGGCTTTATTTGCCCATATCGGGGTCTGTTTGGTGTGAACATTGCGGCCCTTTTCATCGTATGCTTTGTTGTTTGTATTGCTCCTCGGAGTTCAGCCCTTCATCCTTCCTCTCGCTAGTGCTACGCCAGTAGGTTTACTCTCTTCTTCCCCACTCGTGGTTGTGGGGCAGAGTAGAGTGGATACAAGCGATATTCGCTTTGGCTATAATGCTCGTGTGAACGACCTCACTTCGCCTTATCTCTACCAAGTTGATCCTACGATGAGTATTCTTAGTGATGGCCGTGTGCTGGTGGGTTGGAAGGAAACTAACGAGCACAATGGTACGGGGCAGCGGGTGAGCTTCGCATACTCCGACGACGGCGGTGGGAGCTGGAGCCCCAGCGTCTTCATGGATAGGATGGATGAATCCATGGACGCCGATGACTACCAGAGCGACCCCTGGCTTATCACGGACCAAGACGACAACGCTTACTTCATCTTCACCGAATACAACAACATCTACTTCAACTACATCCCAGAAGGGGTTGGAGTCGCCAAGAGCACCGACGGCGGAGTAACCTGGTCAGACCCCGTACAAGCTAGTGACACATGGGGTCATGATAACCAAATAACAGCTTGTGTCGATCCCAGCGGCGACCTCTGTCTGGTCTGGGAGCATTGGAGTGACAGGGAACTCGTATTCACGAAATCCACCGACTCTGGTGGCTCTTTCCAAAGCACTCAGAACATCTCTGACTCCTGGGTTCCCTACATCAGCTCCTCAGACAACGGCACTCTCCTCATTTCTACTTGGGTTGAGGGTGACTCTATTCTCCTATTACGCTCTGGGGATGGTGGTGCTACATGGCCTCTGGCATTTCTTGTCAACTCAACAGGCCCAGATGGTTTGGACTATGTGACTGCGGTGGATACAACAAGCAACGGCGACATCTATGTAGCCTACTCTGCTGGCACAACCACCGATAGGGATGTCTATGTCGTCAAGTCCTTGAATGGTGGACGGAACTGGACTGACCCCATACAAGTTAACGATAATCCTTCAGGAATGCAACGCCAGGTCACCATGCTCATAGACGACGATGACAACATACATCTTGCTTGGCTTGACTCAAGGCACGGCGAATGGCACAGGTACTACAGCTACTCCAGTGATGCAGGCACAACCTTCTCTCCTGGCCTGCAGATTACCAGTGATGGGACACTCCTGAGCCTCAATCAACCTGGCTACTACTTCAGCCTCAAGGAAGGACCTGATGGTCTCTGTGCCGCCTGGACGGGTGGGCAAGGATACGACCTTGACATCTTCTTCGCGAAGCAAGATCACACTGCCCCTGTTATCACCCACACACCTGCTACATTGGGTTTTGCCGCGACACCATTTACCCTGACAGCTACAGTCTCCGACGATGATCATGTGGACACAGTGATGCTCTACTGCGGAGTCAGCGCTACAGACCAAGCGCGAGGCATTCATTTCTCCGAAATCAGCAATAACCTCTATCAAGCAGTAATCCCAGCAGAAGAGATGATGGGAGGATATCTCGAGTACTATATCCTCGCTAATGATTCAGCGGGACGAATAACCCGCCTCCCAGCAGTTGAGGCTGAATACTACCCGCTCTCCATCTCTCCAATTACACCTTCCCTTGTCTTAACCATCGCCATCACTGGTGCTATAGTAGCGGCTCTTGTTTACATTGTCGTTAGAAAAAGGCGACAAACACGCTAGCTATCTATTACATACTCTACTAGAACTGGCTTCTCTTGCCCGTATCATAAGAGCTTTTAACCACATCAAGGTGGAAACAATATTTTAGTGGTAGTTATGCGTAGAGCAACTTCTACACTAATTTTATTTTTCATTTTTCTGATCGCAGCCCAGCCCCTGATGGCGCCTCTCCTAGTTCCTCCACTCCCATCTACAAGTATCGGCGCTTCAGTGACTAGGCAAAGCCGAACAAACGTCGATGATATCCGTTTCGGCGTAAACACCCTCATCACTGACGGTTCATCACCCTACGCCTGGCAGGTTGAACCAACCCTCGAAATCCTTAGCGATGGCCGAATACTCTGCGGCTGGAAAGAAGCCAGCTCCCACAACGGTCCTGGGCTCAGGGTAGGCTTCTCCTACTCTGCAGATGAAGGCTATACTTGGAGTTCCAATATCCTAATGGCGACGCTTGGTGGTGGTTCACAATCGGACCCATGGATCGCCAAAGACCAAAATGACAATGCGTACTTTAACTTCCTTGAATACGGTGGAACCGACGAGGGCATGGGATGTGCAAAGACCACCAATGGTGGTGCCACCTGGCAAGTCCCCGTACAAGCCAGCGATACCTTAGGTTACCTTGACGACAAGGAGACAATGTGTGTCGACGAGAACGGGAACCTGTACATGATATGGGATCACATCGTCGACTCCGGAGCCACTCAAGCCGATCTGGTCTTCACGAAATCAACAGACGGTGGAGCCTCCTTCACGCCAACAACAATCCTAGGCTCATGGGAGGAACGAGGAGGAATACCATACATCGCCTGCACTCCCAACGGCACCCTCTACGTCTCAACGATATTGGACAGCACAGGTGGGGCAATTGACACAATCTATATGACGAAATCCGTTAACTTCGGGGCTACATGGACCACCCCTATCCGAGTTAACCCCGTGGACACCGATATCATCAACATAATCACCGTGACCGCCCTTGATAGTGAAGGAAACGTATATGTCGCTTTCGCAGAGGGCAGCCAAGAAGACGATATAGTGAACTACGATATCTTCGTCACACGCTCCGAGGACGGGGGCACCACTTGGTCAACTCCAGTTCAGGTCAATGACGGCTCGGAGAACATCCAGAGAATGGTCGAACTCTACATCGACGACGAGGACAACCTCCACCTAGCTTGGCTGGATGCAAGGCATGACGAATGGAACTATTACTACAGCTGCTCAAACGATAGTGGAACAACCTTTTCTCCGAATGTACGGATCAGCACTGAGGGCTTCCCCCTTATGTACACAAGACCAGGTGACTACATCACTATGCGGTCTGGACCTAATGGTCTAGGAATTGTGTGGACAGATGGTCGAGGAACTGACCATGATATCTACTTCGCAAAGCAGGACCACTCTGCCCCAGTGATAACTCATGTCCCCATCAACTCGTGGTATATTTCGACTCCCCTAACGCTTCAAGCTACCGTGACAGATGACGATAATGTAGAAACAGTTAACCTAATCCTTCAAAGTGGCAGCACCAAAGGGTGGCACGTTCTCTCTATGGAGCCGACAGTTGGAGATATCTATGAAGCCACCGTACCTGCTCACCTCATCACTGGAGCCCAGATTGAATACTACATCATGGCACTAGACACTGCAGGTCGAGAAACGAGGCTCTACAACACTGGTGAGGAAGGATACACACTCCCCCTCTCTCCCTTCTCTCCATCTCTGATATTAACCATCGTTGTTGCCGTTGTAGTAATTGTTTGTGTCGTCATATTCGCAATCTGGTATCTCAGGCGTAGACCTTCAAAATAAAAGAAATCAAATAATTTGGTGAAAATAAGATGCCTAAAAGAACCCTCTTAATCACAATCGTGGCATTACTCCTCTCAACACAGCTCCTACTAATCTTCCCTCAAGGAGCAATATCGGGAATCCCAGTTCAATCCTCTGTTCGTGTGACTGGGCAAGGTCGCACAAATGGTGATGTCCTCTTCGGTAGCAATGTCCGAATCACCGACCACGACACACCTTACGCTACACAAGTCGAACCCACACTTGCAGTCCTAAGCAATGGAACTATCTGCGCAGGTTGGAAGGAAGCTCAAACTCACTCAGGTCCCGGATACAGGGTTGGATTCTCTTACTCAAACGACAATGGAAAGACTTGGAGTTCGAATATTCTGATGCAGACCTTAAATCCAGGAGACCGCCAGAGCGATCCTTGGCTTGTAGCTGACCACCAAGACAATGTTTACTTCAATCACATGGACTGGAACGATGGTTCAGGTGCGAGTACGATTGGTGTGTCGAAGACAGTTGACGGGGGCGCATCTTGGCTGCCAATAGTGGATGCCAGCGACACTGGACCTGGTATGGACGACAAGCTCACTGCTTGCGTAGACCCCAGCGGAAACCTCTACGTGGTCTGGGACTGGTATGCCGATGCAGGTCCAAGGGAGCTGACGTTCACGAAATCGACTGATGGTGGGGCAACCTTCCAACCAACAACCTCCATAGTTAATCCCTACATCCCCTACATCACTAGCGCTCACAATGGCACTCTATTCATCACCACAACTGAATGGCCTGGGCTCTCGGGTCCAGAAGGACAAGATGTCTGGATTACAAGAAGCGATGATGGAGGTGACACCTGGTCGCCTCAGGTCAGAGTGACTCCCCTGAACGCGAATGCTACAGGAATCATATCTGTTGTAGACACCGATAGCTTTGGGAATGTCTTCGTCGCTTACACAGAAGGACCAGACTGGGATTTCTCAGGAAATACAGCCCCCACGCTAAATTACACTGAGGTCTATGTGACCAAATCAACCGACTGGGGTGCCACCTGGAGTTACCCCATTCGAATCAATGACGTGATCACTGGTGTCCAACGGATGGTAGAACTACACGTTGACGAAAACGATAGGGTCCACGTGGCATGGCTCGACGCACGGCAGGGTGTCTTTGACATCTACTATACCTACAGCGACAACCATGGAGCAACCTTCCACCCCAACATCAAAGTTACAACCCAGGGAACCCCGCTGGATTACTGGAGACCTGGGGACTACTTCACATTACGCTCTGGACCCAATGGTGTCTGCCTTGTCTGGTGCGATGGTCGAGGAGAAGATCTTGACATATACTTTGCAGCACAGGACCTAACCTCTCCCGAACTCGAACATACTACACTAGCTCAGTGGTGGGTGAACACACCACTCACCATTCAAGTATCTGCAACCGATGATACATCATTAGAAAGCGCAGAACTATGGTTCGGGGCTGGTCCCAATGGTCCATTTTACAGGAGAGAATTATCCTTTATTGGTGACGACCTATATGAGGCAACCCTACGTGCGGTAGATATACCGGGGCCTGCTTTGTACTACCATTTCATCGCATATGATGGTGCTGGACGCACAACACGCCTTCCTATCGGTGTGGGCGAGTTGTTCCTCGTTTCCCTCTTTCCCCTTTCACCAACGTTGGTTGTTACCATTATCTGCTCTGTTGCAGTTATCGCCCTGGTAATTGTGCTAGCCGTGTGGTACCTTCGTCGCACACCAAGTAAGTCCTCGTAAGGTCTGCCCTTCTTTCTTGTTGATGGAGGCTCGAGTGTTAAGGGCCTCCTTCGCCCCCTTTTTTCGTCTCGCTGTTCATGTATTGACCTCCTCTAATATTCCTACTTGGGGGGGGGTATCAGCTACATGTTGCTCATAAAAAATTCTAGGAAGGTTGAAAAGAGATGAGCAGATTAGGTCAATCCTGTGTCCTAGTAAGTATCTCTGGGTGGTTGCTTGAAACGGGCGATCTGGTATACCATCTGTTTTCTTCTGCTAGTAAATCTCATGTGTGGAGATCCAACCCATCAAAGATTATTCCCGCATCATGAAGAACCAGTGTATCCTGACAACTCGAAGCCAATCGATGTCGAGGCAGACCAACCGTTTCCCTTCTCAAAGGTTGATCCGTTCAATGACTTTGACGACTACGATGACATACATCGCGATGAGCCACCCAGTGAATATGCCTATACACCATTAGGTTCACTCGGCGCAAAAACAGACATAACGAAGGGTGACGGTGCCTTTGAAGGGTACAACCTGTTTACTGTTCAGACGAGAGATTTCTCCTCCGGACTAATAGGGTATAGTGTGATAATCGCTGACATGGAGGGGACAATCATCAAAGAGAGATTTTCCTCTTGGCCAGTGAAGCTGATTAACTCCACCTTTGCGCTTGGTATACAAAGCCAATCCCAGATAATGCTATGGAATATGGTTGATGATGTAGTTACAACTATAGACATACAAGAGTCGCACCACGAGATGGAATACAACGCTCTAAACAACACCTTCATGACATTTTCAGAGTACACTACAGAAATCGATGGTCAGTACTACATGTTTGATATCATTAATGAATACAATTCAACAGGACACCTAATCTGGTCCTTGGATACCCAGTCATTCATCCCTCATACATATTGGTGTCCATTCCAAGACATTCGTGGTTCGAATACTGCCGATGTGACACATTCGAATTCGATTTTCTTCGATTCCGATGAGGATATTTTCTACTTCAATGCTCGAAACTTGAACACATTCTATAAGATTGATCACAAAACCGGACAAGTACTATGGGGACTGGGTGAGTACGGTGATTTCACTTTGTACGACAGTAAAGGAAACCAAAAGAGTAGCCTTTTCTATCACGCTCACGCAGCTGAACAAATAGACGACAATACGTTCATAATATTTGATAACGACCTCCACAATCAGACAGATCCCAACAATCTTCGTTCACGTATCCTCGAGATAACCATCAACGAAACCACCATGACAGCAAACGAATCTTGGTCATGGATAGGCCCCACCGATTATTACTGTGTGTGTTGGGGCGATGGGGACCGTTTACCAAATGGAAACCGTCTAGGCGTTTTTGGAGTTCCAGATACAGATCACGGTGGACGGCTAGTTGAAGTGAATGAGGCTGGTGAAATAGTATGGGCTATGAATTTCCATAACGTAGGAGACATGAGATATGGCGTTTACCGGATGGAACGCTTCCACTATAGTCCGATATTAAGTTCTCCACCAGATATTCTCTCTCCATTGGGGGAGGATGTTGTGGTTGAATGGGAGGCATGTTATAATTACCGTCCGAGACGCACCATGTACGGATCCTACAGCCTCTTATTGGACGATGTCGAAATCGACAACGGCGGTGTGACTTATGATAAGTTCTGGCGTCCCACCAATCTCACCTTCAACTTGGGAACATTGGATGAAGGAAATTACAACATAACACTAGAGGTTACAGATGGTGAAGGGCATGTTACAATTGACAGTATCAATGTAACAGTAGGTGCTTTTTTCATTTTTCGTGCAGGACCAGTAACCTTCGAAATGGGTCAACCAGAAAATGAAATCCGCTGGTGGGGCGTAACTTGCAGCCCTCTATTATGCAACATCACAGTGAATAGCACACTCTATAATGAAACCACGTGGAATGGAGAGCTTGTCACTCTCAACCTTTCTTCATTAGAGGAAGGCGCTAATCACATTGTGCTTAAGCTTTACAATGGTACAGAGCTAGAGTATATTGATAGTTTCTGGGTAGCTGTCTACCCTCCAGCCGCTCCAATCATCACACCCTCTCAGTCAAATCAGGTAGAAATGATTTGGAACACCTCACTCACCCTTTCATGGGCGCTGTATGATGATACTCCCTCCTCATGGAGTATTTTCCTAGAAGGTACATCAGTTGCATCAGATGTTTGGGTATCTCCAGAATATCTTCTAAATTGGACGTTACCTGTCTTGGAGGAAGCAACCTACAACATCACTGTTGAGGTCTTCGATGAGGCAGGATATAGGACCACGAACACTACCTGGCTCACAGTCATATCACCAAGCCCCCCCGCCCTTTGCTTGATTTCGGGGGAAACGGAGTTATTATGGGGGCAGGAGAACGCCCTGTTTGTCTGGGAGGTTCATGGAGGCTATCGGCGGGTATTATGGAAAAACGGTGTAGTTCTCTCAGATTCAATCTTCTCTGGTAATCAGATCGAGTTCCTCATTGAGCACTGGCAAGCCGAGGAATGGAGCTTGGGTACCCACAATCTCACCTTGGAGGTCGTCGATGCCCTCGGCGCTAACACAACATCTACGGTTTGGGTGCAGTTAAGCCTATTATTAGGGGATGCTTACGCGAACACCTTTTTGGCTTCGAACTCGCAGTATTTTCTATTCGGGGATAATGCTCTAGGTCCACCAGATAGTGCCTTTACACACATCTTCCTAGATTATGAAGAAGGTTACATCACACTGGATATGGGTTCTGGTGAGGAGATATATGATGGGCCTGGAGATGACATTCAAATTCTAGCTCAAGGCGGAAGCTACAATGTTAAGGTTACTAACAGCCTTTCAACAATGTTTACTACAATCGCTTATGGTCAAGGGAGTTTATTGTGTGATCTTGCGGGTTCTGGGGTTAATCAGGCTCGATACGTGCGTATTGAATATCTTGAAGGCGGCACCGTTGAGTTAGACGCTGTTGAGGCTATTAACTACATCCAGGGGGATGATGACCTCGAAAACCCTCAGATTATTGGCCCACAGGATTTCTGGGTTCTAGAGACACAGTCCGAAATCGAGTTCATTTGGGAGACTACCGATGCAACGCCATGGACCTTTTGTATTACACTTGATGGTATCCTCTATGATTACGGTCCATGGACAGGGTCAGATATTGGTTTTAATTATAGTCCGACTATCACTGGCGTCTGGAGAACCCATAATGTGACACTCACAGTTTTTGATGTGTGCGGTCACCAGAGTCAGGACTCGGTTCTTATCGATGTTCTTCCAGTTGATACAGAAAATCCAACAATGAATGAGCAACAGGACTTCTGGATTTTTGTAACTCAGTCAGTTCTTACGGTTACCTGGGAAGCATATGACCTGACACCTTTGAATTACACTATTTACGTCAATGGGGAGCCATTCGAGCTTGGTCCCTGGAATGGGACAGACATTATTTTTACCTACAATGTAACATCACCGGGAGAACTGGAAGTGACCCTTAACCTCTACGATTTCTTTGGTCACCACGCTGAGGACACATTTCTTGTAGAAATTCGGCAATTGGGAATTCTTGACGTCATTAAACAAAACGGCTATGTCCCTATTATTGTAGGAGCATTCTTCGTCCTCGCAATCATTTCTGTCTGGCTTCTAAGATTCCGTTCATCACACAAACGAGCGGTATCTGACTAGCCCTGACGAGTCTTATTCTATGATCCATTCTAGCTCTACTAGCACTTCTAGTCTGGGTTTATCGGAGACGTAAACTTGTCAAGTGATGTGCTCAAGAAAGAAAAAGGAGAATCCCTCCAACTATTCTCTCTGTTGGAGGGATAAGTCTCGAACATCTAAGTTCTGAATCACTCGAAGAACATCTTATGTTTACTGCGATAGTACCATATGAAAATGGCCAGGATAATGACGATGACGATGATTGTAACACCGAAGATGACGAGGTTTACAGGGAGGAGAAATGCTGTAGTGATGTTGGCTGTGAAGTACTGTCGTCCAGTTTGCCCCTCAGGGTTCTCAACCTCTAAAGTGAGATTGTGCACCCCTGCGGGTAGTCCAGAAACTGAAATGGTCAAGTCAGTTTCTTGCCAATGTGGCAGCAGTTGTAAGTCTTGCTCAGCAAAGACCCTGCCACCCCCTAATACGCGAACGGTCACGTCGGTTGTGTGTCTTCGTTTGAACGTGTCCCAAGCACTAAATCCGACATCGATGGGTGTACCTTCAAAGACGGAATAACTAGATTCGTCTAAGACGATTTGTGGTTCTTCGTAGAAATGCTCTGCACCATTGGCAGAGGTCCTCCAGCCGACATCATTAGCTGTGACGTTTAGGACCATCTCCCAGACGGTGTCTCCCGCCTGGTTGACTTCTACAAAGAGTGGTTCAGGTGATTGACTGTAAAGGCTAAACCTGTTGCCGTTGGGGAGAAGATTTGCATCACCCTGTGAATTGCAGTAGTAGGAGGCAGGAGCTGTCCAAGACCAAGTTTCAGTCGCGGTCATGGCAACTTCATCGACTTCGAATTCGACTACCCGAGTGATACCGATCTCTGGATTAAGCCTTGTAATGTTGTAGTAATCGTTGTCATAGATGATGAACCTGTTTGGACCATTCATTTCGCAGGCATGCGCGTGATAAAACAGTGAATCAACTTGCTCACCCTCTTGGTTATAGAGGGTAAGCTCTGGTCCTTCTCCGGTGTATCTGCCTAGAACCCACACGGTTTCATTCGTTGCGTGGTTCACTTTGACCACACAGTCTCGGGAGCGTACGTTCATATAGATCATGTCTTCGTCGACATCCCAGTACAGACTGTTAGAATGCATCCAGTCGATATCTGATTTCTTGGTTTCATTTACTAGGTGGAATTCATCTACGTCGAATGGAAAGGTATCGTTGCAATCCCAACGCCAGATTTCGTTCCCATTCCAGTCGTACTCAACGATATCATCGCCCTCAACATTGTAGGTCTTACTTTCATGATCATAGGTCTGTAAGGTCACACTATCTAACCCAAGAAATGTGTTTGTTAAAGCGTTGTAGTCTACATCATGGTGTCCTCTGGGTACAAAAAGGGGCACAGTAACATTGGTCACCATATTCCACAAACTGATATTCTGCCTCCCCTTGACACAGTACAGGATTGTTGTAGCGTTGATTAATTGGGGGAAGATGGGCATGTCGTCATCGATGTAAAATCCGTTCACAACATTTCCGTAGGCGTCCGTGACGGCAAGGTAGCCGACCCTGTCGTTCGATACAGATTGGTTCGGTATTATGCCTATGGTCTGTATGGTTAATCCTCTGAAAGATTGGGTGGTATCATGAACACGGAAATCCATTGCTTCTGCTAACTCAGCTAGCAGTGTTGCATTCGATGGAAGCCTGACTCCAAAAAAAGTGCTTCTAGAATCATCGAGTCCAAAATAGTGTACTCGTGAAATACCATTCGTGTTTGAAGCACCTACTAGGAGGATAAACAAGAAAAGTCCAATAATGATACCCGTTTTCTTAACCATTGTTTCCTAGCTCCGAATCATCTTACTAAAGAGCTCTAATTGAATCAATCCAATAACTCTAGTTTGATATATATATTGCCACAAAATGACCGAGTAGATGCAGAATTGTGGAGAACTACTCCAAGAACCTCAACTCAGCTTAGGTTCGGAGCGCCTTAAGCGCGGCAACAACATCCGCCCAGGAAACATCACGGAGCCCTCCTTCTGCCTCCATAGTTAGTAAACCTCGATACTTCCATTTCTCTAAAATGGTGTCAAGGGCCTCCCTCAAACTGAAGGGGGCGTTATTTAGCACCCACTCCTTCCCCTCCAGTTGACCCCGCAGATGCACATTGACTATCCGGTCCTTGACTGATTCAAACCTGTCAAGTTCGTCATACATTCCAGCCCAGCGTAAATCCAAGGTGATGAACTGGTAATCCTTCACGAGTGAGAAGGGAGTAGAACCCAAACAGCTAGTCGGTATGTTCTCCACCGAAACTGACACGTTAGAGAAGTTTACAGTAGACTCTTGGAGAACCCGCCTGAGAAAGTTATTATCAAAGCCTTTCTTGAAAGTGTCCCAGATATGTAGAACCATGACTGGTGCTCTGATTGCCTGTGTCAATCTGAGTGATTCGTCTAAAAGCCGTCGACCAAACTCAATTTCCTCTGCACTATCACAGCAGAGATAGATTCCAATATCACGGTTTGCATGAATAGAATTAATGGGAACATTTGACTGCTGAAGCTTTGCAACAACCTCTCTCCATGTGTACTTTGTACTCGCTTCCCAACGGGGGCCCCGCCGCTCCGCTCGCTCCCGGGGTTTCGCCTCCGCCACCCATTCTGCCTGGTTTTGAAACTCGAAGCCATCCACTGCCCCTGTCTTCCAGAGCTTCTGCATTGCCCGAATGATGCCATCAATGTCGTAGTAGTCCTCGCCAATGATGACAGGCAGGGGACCTGTGGACATCGCTATCTTGTTCATCAGAAGTGCTAAAGATGATTCATCTTAAGAACTTTGCACACTTCAGGAGTGATTGTCATGACAAGATTTACTCCTGTCAATAATGATACCAAAGAAGCTGCAGGACGATTAACTGGTTCGATAGGTTGTTTCTTCTGCACTAATAGGTCCAAGGAAGAAATAAATTCACGATAAACCTTGTTAGAGTGAGGGGTCCATAATTTGTCTGACGAAATTAAATGTAAGAAGTGCAAGCATACCTTCACAACCCCCATGATTTGTGGACGCTGTGGAAGTAAGACATACGACCCATACCGGTGCGATGTCTGTGAAATGCTGCTTGGGAGTGTTAAATACCCAAAATGTGGGTATCTCGTGGATCTATATGACTGACCAGGACTAGTCAGGTCAACCGAAGGAAGAGACGGTAGATTTTGATTCGCACCTCGTTAAAAGCAACATTAATATTGGGATAGTCCTCGGCAGCTATGGTGTGAGGTAAGTGATGGAGTTGAAGCAAAAAGATGCGTTTGTGGTTTTGGATAAGGTAACCAAGAGTTACAAGGATTTAGTGGCTCTGGACCACGCCTCCTTCGATGTAAAACAGGGGGAAATCTTCGGATATATTGGACCTAATGGGGCTGGAAAGACGACCACACTAAAGATTATCGTAGGACTCCTACGGGACTTCCAGGGCACTGCGAACATAGAAGGGCACCCAATGCCCGAGAAGGTGGACTATGTACAGAAGATTCTCGGCTATCTCCCTCAAAACACTGCGTTCCAACGATGGAGGACCGTTGACCACGCTCTCAGTACGTTCGGGCGATTATGCGGCATGAAACCCCCTGACCTTGAACCACGAATTAAAGAAGTCCTTACTCTCGTGGGATTATCTGATGTAAGGAACAAGAAAATCGTCCATTTATCGACTGGTATGGTTCAAAAGCTAGGTCTAGCCCAGGCGATACTTCACAAACCAAAGTTACTAGTGCTGGATGAACCCTTGGCACAACTGGACCCTGCAAGCCGGTTCCAAATGAAGAACATTGTTAGAGACCTCGCCAAAACTGGGACAACAGTTATTCTCTCCTCCCACATACTTAATGATGTTCAAGATCTCGCTACAAGGATTGCCATTCTGGCCCGAGGACGCATCATGGCAATCGGAACCTTGGAGGAGTTGAAAGCCCGCTTCCCTGAGTATGAGCAACAACTTGAAATCGTACTTTCCCGAGATTCTGGTCGTTGGAAGGAACTAGACTCCATTGCGGGAGTCACTAGTGTTGAACAGCCTGAACGCAACAAATTGTTGGTCCATCTCGATAGTTCCGTTGACATTGATGAAACACTTCACGGAGTCCTTCAAGGGTTACTGGCTCTTGATTGCCGAATACGCGGCTTCAACCTTGCTACCCCCAATCTTGAGGAAGTCTATCTCCGTTTTGTAGGAGAAGGAGGTGAAGATGCGTGAGCCTATTAATTCTCTTTAACGACGAGTTGAAAGGATTCTACAAGTCTAAGGCGATGATTGCTCTGTGGGTTGGGCTGCCTGTGTTCTCCACTCTGTTCACTCTTCTCTACCAGCTCTTGGAGCCAGGGGCCCCAGGGACCTTCTTTTCCCTGCTCTCAGCTCTGCTCGTATCCACGCTGGGTGGCTACTTGTCCTCTTTACTGCTCGTCACGACAATTGTCAACGAAAAAAACCAGCACGTTTACGAACTCTTCCTTGTGAGACCAGTCAAACGAAGGAACCTCCTCCTCGCAAAATTCTTAGCTGTCTACATCTGCGTAACTATTGCCAGCCTATTGGCGGTGGGATTAGGGCTGCTCATCGACTACTTCACTGGGGGTTTGCCCCCTGACCTAGTCTTGGCCAACATATTCCACAATCTTGCCATCAGTTTCTCCATGATTGCGTTATCTTGTGCAGCAGGCATTTTGATTGGTGTTGTAGCTCCATCCGTTCTCCTTGGAGTCATCGGGGTTCTGTACGGTGGCAACCAACTGCTCGCTGTTCCTCTGCTGACTTCTATGTTTGGGGATATTTCTGGTATGCCGATTCTAGGGGTGGTTATCCCAACTGTCTTTAGTGTCATCGCCTCTATCGCTTTGCTACTCATAGCAATCCGTATCTTCAATAGAAAGCAGTTCTAAGTTGAACTTTCTCGTCGATAAATCCTCACTTCCAATAGTAGTAGATTGCTGATATCCAGAAGATGACGAAGGTGAGAAACCATAGTGTCATCAACAATAACCCGTAGGTCATTCCATTAAGAGTTGGTATGAACATGAAGATAATGCCAAGATAGGGCATTGTTAGCATCAGAAACCAGAACGAAATCCTTGCAGAGTTAGTGAGGATCAACTTTGCTCGTTCGTCTGGTCGACGGTAAAAGAAGATGACTGATCCAGTTAACCCGCCTACGAGGCCGCTTATGATTGCCGGGGAAAACGCCCAGAGTGCTGCTAGTACACTTATCTCTGTGAATATCTCCAAGACAATGAAGAATATCGCTACACAAAATCCTCCAATCAAGTTACCTACTATAGCCCGTTTAATATTACGATTCAGTTTCATCACCTTTGTAAGTGAAAATTTTCTCAATAGTTACACCGAAGGCGTGGGCTAGCTTGAACGCGAGTTGAAGAGAGGGGTTGTAGGTGCCCTTTTCGATGGCGATTATTGTTTGTCGACTAACACCTGCCCGCTTACCTAGCCCTTCTTGGGTCCACATAGCGGGGTTTGGGGCCTTTTGCATCTGCTGTTCGCGGAGTTCCCGAAGCTTGTTGGTGATCACGCCACACCCATCCGGTGATGTAAAGTCTACTTAACGTAAAGTCAACTTTACATTTAAGTGTTACGGCTTCCACGAATAAAATGAAAGTCAATGAGGATATTAATCCTGGAATTGTTAAAAGAAAAGGAGGAAGGGGATGAGACCTGATGGTCTCGCCCCCTGTTCCCGCAAGGGACTATTCGGTTCGTTCAGATAGAAGGTTCGATGTCGAGTCTGTCAGTGCTACCTTTGTTCCTCAATCTTCTCTAAGGTCAAGCCCTTGGTTTCGAAGGGTTTAACCAACAGAGCAAGTAGTGGAATGAACATCAAGATACCACCCACAACCCAGAATATCAGCATCGTTGAATCCAGCAGTAACAAGGTTGAAGCCAGTAAAGGTCCTATGACATATCCAAAGCGAGCGCCTGTAACACACGTACCAATGCTTGTTGTCCGAATTTCTGTGGGGAAAATCTCAGCCAGGTACACATAGATCCAAGCTAGGACCATCGCCATGAAGAAGTAGATACCCCAGAAGCCGATTGTTGAACCAGTGAGCCCGAGAATGATAAAGGATATAGCTGAACCAACAGAGCCCATTACCAGCACTACTCTACGGCCAATCTTGTCCATTATTAATCCAGAAATTAGGGCACTAATTGGAAGCAGTATTCCTCCAATCAAAGCAATGGGTTTCCACTGGGCTAGCGTTAACCCGCCTAGGGTGGGGCTCATGTAATAAACACCGCCGTACGACGTCGCAAGTTTGAAGGACATCGTCCATACAAGATACACCAGCGTGGAGGCAGCAATATACACTGCATCCTTTCGATTCATTTTGACAAGGGCTTCTCTGATTCCGAGTGTCTTTTCCCGTCCAGCCTTTACGTCCAGCCACCGCTGCGGCTCCTTCATGAAGTACAACATGACTAGGAGTATCAGCATCAGGAAGAACATCACGCCATATCCCCATCGCCAGCCGAAGTTTTCAATGACTGTAATCCCGATTATCGCAGAAAGCGGGATGATGCCAATGAGGAAGGCTATGCTGCCGTATAGTCCTCGCCTTTCTGGTGGCGATTCTTCTGCTACTGGCACCTCCCATAGGTTTGAGGTTGTCCCCATGATGAGGATTGAGTAGAAGATTAGGAACAGGGTTAAGGTGTAGGCGAACATGCCAATGAGAATGGAGGGAATGCCCATTACTAGGAGTAACGCTAGAATGCCTTTTTTACGACCGTAAGCGTCTGCGTACCAGCCAATGAAGAATACTAGGAACACGATAATCCCGAATACTCCTTGCCAGAACCCAAATTCAATGCCTGAAACTTCAGGAGCTAAGGACGGCCAGAATTCGGTGAGAATAAATGGTATGGCAGTTGTTTCAATCAGTGAGAGCCAGCCATCAAGCTGGCTAACAAGTCCCAGGAACACCACTAGAAATATCATATAACCGCGTGATCGCATTTCTTTCATCTAAATTACCTCAGTGAATTCCTTGGAATTCCGTCCCCCTATAGTGGTCTTGTTATAAATAGCTTCAAAAATAATTGTCTACGCAAAACATAATGGACTCAATTTCATCTACGGTATGCTTAACGCCAGGCAATCCTTCCAGCCTCAACGAGCCTTTTAAGCACTCCTGGCATGCGAGCCATCTTCTGGAGATCTGAACGTGCCCATAATTCCATCCCCTCATCTGGCTGGATTATCGTTAGGTTCTTACAAGAGAAGAGGGGTGAGATATCCAAGCTCGACAGCGGATTTCCATCAATGCGGAGTTCAAAAAGGAACTGGGATACACTCAGTGGAGAAAGGTCTAGACTCGTCAACTTGTTCCTGGAAAGGAAGAGGTTCGATAACAGAGAGCATGTGCTTAAGGGTGATAAATCGAGGCTCGTTAACTCGTTAAAAGAAAGTGCGAGGCTATTCAGCCTCTGGCACTTGCTCAGAGGAGAGAGATTCACAGTTGTTAACCGATTTCGGGAAAGATTGAGTTCTCGAAGTTCGTGACAGTTGCTCAGAGGGTCAAGGTCTAGGCTCATTAGCCGGTTTCTGGCAAGATAGAGTTTTTGGAGGCCTATACACTTACTCATTGAATCAAGGTTCAAGCTTGTTAATGAGTTCCCCGAAAGATAGAGCTCCCTGAGGTCTGTGGCATTCCCTAGGGGCGAAGGGTCAAGACTTGTTAGTTTGTTATAAGATAATGAGAACTCTTGGAGGTTATGGCACTGGCTTAGAGGAGTAAGATCCAAGCTGACCAACCCCAACTTTGAGAGATAGAGTTCTAGGAGGCTTTGACACTGACTCAGAGGAGTAATATCCAATCTCTCCAAAGGATTCTTTGAAAGATAGAGAATTTGGAGGTTTGTGCAATTGCCTAGGGGATTAAGATTCACATCAGTTAGGCTATTCGAGGAAAGATGGAGTTCGCTAAAGGCCAGACATTTCCCCAAGGGAGAAAGATCTATCTGCTTCAGTTGATTCGCAAAAAGGAAAAGCCTCACAAGGTTCACACAATTGCCCAGAGGACTAAGATCGACGCCCTCTAGAACGTTTACTCCCAAGTTTAACCTTTGAAGGTTAGTGCATTTACCAAGGGGAGCTAGATTAAGATTCTGTATTTTGTTTTCTGACAGGTCCAGCCATTGGAGATTAGTACATTTACTAAGGGGGCTTAGATTTACACTTTCTAAAGCATTCACAGATAAATCGAGTAGCAGCAGGTCTTTACAATGTCCTAGTGGTGTCAAATCGATTGACGCGATGGGACTCACGATGTGACTACCGTAGAGCCTCAAGCTGGTTGCGTCGGTGCGAATTGTTGTATGTTTTCGTTCCCCGCTGACCGTCGTGTATTCGATTGTGACAATTCCCAATTTGGTAATCCTCCAAGATGATAGTGAGGAGAATCACTAAAAGTATTGTGAGGAAAGCTTAGAGCGATCCTTCAAATAATCCCAGCGTTAGGGAGTGGCGAGTTGTTTTCCACAGATAATTATCCGCAACGGATACTGTAAACAGGGATGGGTATTCTAGCATCAGAGCCCTAATTCCAGATTCTTTACATTGGGTTATCTGATGATAGAGTAATGCGAGTAACGAGACTTTTGAGGTTGGATAGATGGTTGTAGACCATAGAGGGTTGTCGGGTGGGCCTCGAGGATACCCAAGGGCTATCCCAACCAGCTCGGAGTCCTTCCATGCAGCTCGAAACTGAATGCCTGCCATCTCCTTTAACTTGGCAACCGCATAATCGGTCGCATCCAAAGCATACCAGAAATACGTAATCACGTTTCTTGGAACTAACCCGGTTTGCTCCCGTGCATACCTGACGAACTCGTCCACACTGCACAGGTCAATAGTTATCGATTTGTCAGGTTGCCTACGACGTCGAATGTTTGCCGTCCAGATGATATCGAGTAAGAACACACACGACATTCCAATACTCTCAGCCAGTCGACGAGGAATTGGATTATCAATTGAAGTGGTAAGCCTGGTCCTCTTCGCCCCCAGCTTCATTGCCAGCTCTTTCAGCCGCTCAGTAATTTTCCTTGCCAATCCTTTTTCACGGCTATCTTTGTGAACACGCAACCCCTCTAGCCAGGCCGTTTTCCCCTCCTCAATTAACCTCACACACCCCAACGCTACAACCGTATCCTTCATCACAATTGCCATAGTATGGCACTCAGGATTCCTCATCCACTCATCAAACATCTTTGGGAGATGATCGTGTCCCCTCCAGGTAGTTCTGGCAATTTCAGCGATGTCTGCTCTATCGCGTACTCCTAGTGGACGATACTCCATACTCATTAGCAGCTTGACCTCATGGCAAATATCATATTACTGATGGCCTCGGGACAGAACTTGTAGTTTCTTTCCCTATAAGATAAGTGAACGACAATAAATACAACCAAATGTCATTCAATGTTACTGCGACGAAATTGTCTGCTGCATTTGAAGAAGCCATCGGAAAAAGAGGGTGGCAGCGAAATTTCTAGTAGGTACGGGTGTCGAGGGGGTGGCCTCCCTCCAATCTTTCCGATCCTCCAGGACAATTTTCTTATCAGGTTGTTTTTCTAAATTTGGAACCTGATTGGATACGAAATCGACAGAATCGGCATAGATATTTGTCGTTTTGTAACGTTTCGTTTGGTTTTGCCGAAAACAGGTCCTGATGTCTTATCCTATAGTCTTGGAGGTTTTGAGAAGTTCCTCTAGCTTGAGATAGGTAAGGGAGTTGAACCATTTCTGGGGATAAGTAACCCGTGCGTGCACTGCTTTGATGAAAGGTGCCTTCCGGACCTGATTGGTAATCTGTTCTATTTGTTGGGTATTCTTTCCAACACACCAATGGTACAATCGTGGCTGACCTACGATAAGCCAGGCGTTCCAATACTCCAGTGGATACATATCTCTGAACCATATAGTCACATCATTTGGATCTATCATCTTTTCATCATAATCAATAACGAGGGAGAAAGGTTGTGAGCCAGAATGAGGCATGTTGATAACAATAGTAAAAGATACCCCGGCGCCTTGGTGGAGTTGTTGAAGGATACGCTGGACACGTCGAACAGGTAACCGAGTTTGGGCTGCGACTTCGGTGGCAGGGAGTCGAGGTTCATGAAACAGAACCTTAAGCACCTGTAGTTGAGAACTAGTGAATTCCACCTTTCTCCCCCTATAGATGAACCGCATTTGCTCAGGCAAATCAGATGGAAGGACAGGAATCACATAATGAATATCGATTTTA
>JAEOTB010000071.1 GCA_016840065.1 Candidatus Hermodarchaeota archaeon
CCTGAAAGGATGAAAGTGGAGAAGAAAAGAATGAAGAGGATGCTGACATAGGCGATCACAATGCCTAGACCAATCATCGGGGGCCAAAAGGTTCTACACTCTATTTTACTCCCTCTTTCTTCTGGGAGTATTCGGAATCTGATGTTCTTCGCAATCGATTCTGCAGTGATTCCCCACCAAACTCCATGCTCAATTTCTAGCCCAATGGGGGGGCGGTCCTTAGCGATGCTACACCCTTCCTCAAGGGCGATTCGCTTCAATTCCACATAGGTCTCTTCAGGTGCGAGAATTGTCTTGATTTCCTGCAGCAAAAGAAGGCCACCCAACAAATACAGGACTGGTCGAGTATATTTTTCTATTTTTCCTTGTAGGCAATTACTGTCCAAAAAGGGCTTAGAGAACTCGAAATTACCTGGTTTTCTAGTAAAATTGGGGAGATAGAAACCGTGTCAGAGCACAAATCACGGCATCTCGTAAAATCGTTGTACGAGTCAATTTGCCTTGAGTCAACACACCAATCACCCCAACTCCCTGGAAAAGGTTCTCCCCACCTAGAGTGTCATCGATTAACTGCTTGAAAGCATCGCTGGTGGGATCAAGCTTCGCAACAAGCTCAGAGGGGAGTTGAAATCCTGATGAGCTGCCCAACCCTAACTCATCAGCCTTTAGCACCGCGGCAAAACCAAGAGCGAGCTTGTATTGATCCACAGTGATGATGCCCGCCTCAATGCCTACAGAAAAGTCCGCATCAGAAACTGCCAAAGCGGCTCCACGAACTCTTGTAAGGGCCCCCTGCAAAGTTTCAGCCCCAGATGTGGGAACAGGTTTAACACCTGAAGAAACCTTTACACCCCTCACCTCTATAGCATCAAAATAGATTGAGAAGGCTTGCCGTGCCGCCTCTACCTTCACCGGATTTTCTGAACCAACTACTACCTGCAAATTTTTCGCCTCCAGACCCTGCAATTTCATAGAATAAAAAATGAATGCCCATAAAGAAACGGCGTTTCCACCAAGAAAGAATATAACGGTCAATTATCGAGCAACATACCCCTTTTTTAAGGAGAAAACCGATATTTCCCTTTAGAATCGTGAATTGCCGAATTATCTCATTCCCATGATACAAAAGAGATAAAAAGCGAACGCGGGTCTTGCGGAGAAGTCACATGACACTTTCGGCAAAAATGGAGTAGCCTTTGATGAAACACGTTGGTATTTTAGGCTTCGGCGGATATATTCCCAAGTACCGCATCTCCGTCGAGGAAATTGCCCGGGTCTGGGGCAAAGATGGCAAAGCAATCAGTCGAGGATTGAACCTGGAAGAAAAAAGCGTCCCAGGTCTCGACGAGGATACAACTACAATTTCTGTTGAGGCAGCACGCAACGCCATGAAATGTGCTCAGATTGATTCCCAGCGCATTGGCGCAATCTTTGTTGGTTCCGAGTCACATGTCTATGCAACAAAACCAACTGGAACAGTGGTGGCTGAAGCCATCAATGCGCCCAATAATATCCAGTGTGCTGATTTCTCCTTCGCCTGTAAGGCAGGAACTGCAGCCATCCAGGTATGTATTGGCTTGGTCAAGTCAAAGGAAATCGATGTGGGTTTAGCCATCGGTTCAGACACAGCTCAGTCCAAACCAGGAGACGCACTGGAATACGCAGCAGCCGCTGGTGGTGCAGCCTTCCTCATTGGAACAGGAAAAGATTGTGTCGCCAAATTCGAAGGTACCTACTCCTATACAAGTGATACGCCGGATTTCTGGCGCAGGGAAGGAACAGATTTCCCAGAACACGGTTCACGGTTCACCGGAAAACCCGCTTACTTCCGTCATGTTCACCAAGCAGCTCTCGGACTCATGAAGAAGCTCAAAACCAAGCCTGAAGAATACGACTGGGGAGTCTTTCACTCACCGAACGGCAAGTTCCCAAGACGCGCAGCCAAAGCCCTTGGCATCCCCGAGGAGAAAATCAAGCCCTCCCTTGTTGTAGACAGAATCGGGAATACCTACGCCGGTAGTTCTCCCCTCGGTTTGGCAGCAACCCTTGATATAGCCAAACCTGGTGACCGCATACTCATGGTATCCTATGGCTCAGGCGCAGGGAGCGACGCCTTCAGCATCGAGGTTCTCGAACCCTTACTGGAGAAGCGAGAACACATGCCCAAGGTGGAAGACTATATCCAAGACAAAGTCAGCATCGACTATGCAACGTATGCGAAACACCGCCGAACAATCAAAGTGGAGTGAAAAAGAAAATGACTGATCCCAAAGATAGAGTCGCTGTAATAGGTATAGGACAAACAAAGTTCGGGGAGCAATGGGATAAGAGTATCCGCCGTATCACCCTCACCGCAGCAGGAGCCTGCCTCGCAGACGCAGGCGTTGGAGGCGTGGATATTGACGGGCTCTACGTAAGCAATACATCGACAAGCTCATTCATTCAGCAAGAACACCAAGCTGCCATGGCTGCAGACTCTGGGGGACTACTGCCAATTGCCTCAACCGAAGTAGAAGCAGCCTGTGCAAGTGGAGGTGTCGCAGTTCGCCACGCTTACATGGCAATAAAATCAGGCGAACACAAAGTAGTAATGGTGATTGGCTGCGAGAAAATGAGCGACATCTCAGAACGGGCAATCGCCGACACACTCATGAGTGCAGCAGACCGGGAATGGGAAAGCCAAATCGGAGCCACATTCCCCGCCCTATTCGCTCTTCTCGCCCGCCGCCACATGATGCACTATGGAACCACTGAAGAGCAGTTAGCCGCAGTCCCGGTCAAAGCCCACGCCAACGCTGTAAATAATCCCAACGCTCAATTTCGGTTTAAAGTAAGCATTGACCAAGTTCTCCGAAGCGCCCTTGTTGCCGACCCCCTGCGCGTATTTCACTGCGCCCCAATATCGGATGGAGCAGCCGCACTAATTCTCTGCCGAGGTGACCTTGCTGAAAAATTCAGGGGAGAACCTGTCTGGATAAATGCCTCAACTCAAGCTTCTGATACCCTTGCTCTTCATAGTAGACCCCATCTCACAACCTTCCGTGCCGTTAAACACGCAACAAAAATGGCCTATGACAAGGCCAAAGTCGAACCAAAGGACATCGATGTACTGGAACTTCATGACTCCTTTAGCATCAGCGAAATAATGGCCGTAGAAGATGTTGGGATTGTCGAGAAAGGTAAAGGCGGCTTCGCCATCGAGGAAGGATACACCTCTATGAAAGGAGAAAAGCCTGTCAATCCTAGCGGAGGACTCAAAGCAAAAGGCCATCCTGTTGGTGCAACAGGTATAGCACAAATCGGTGAACTAGTTGAACAGCTCCGCCACACTGCTGGTCCCCGCCAAATCGAAGGTGCCAAAACTGCTCTCGCCCTAAACCTTGGCGGTACAGGCTCCACTGCAGTAGTTCACATACTTAGTAAGGAATGAAGCCCAAAGGAGAAAACCAAGATGAGTGATCAAAGCGTTCCAATGCTCTGGCGACGAATAAGACACCGCTACAACCTAGTCGGTCGTCATTGTAAAACCTGCGACTCAAAATACTTCCCGCCAATCCCCCTCTGCAGGAAATGTAGAAGAAAAAGCGATCTTGTAGATTTCCAATTTTCTGGTCTAGGAAAAATCTACTCTTACACGATTATTAGGGATCCCCCCACGGGTTTCAGGGATCTCGCCCCATACGCTATCGCGATGATCCGCCTCGACGAGGGACCACTAGTTCTTTCCCAAATCGTTGACACGAAATTTGAAGACCTTAGAATAGGGATGAGTGTCCAAGTGGTCTTCCGCCGAATAGGTGACGCAGGTCGAACCGGGGTCCTTCACTACTCCTACAAATTCAAGGCATTACCAGAATATGCAACAGGATACGTCATCGGAACAGTTGATGGCGAAGAGGGTGTCCAGCACATCCAAGTACCGGTTGAGGAGCGAGAGCGAACATCAGTTCGGAGAACCATCCAAGAAGCCAGTGATGCGGTTCGTCGCAGGAAAGCCAAAGAACCAACAGATGAGAAATCTGAAGGCTAAGAAAAGCCGTTTCATCCTTCCTACTCTTCTGGAAGAATCACTTTGCAGTGAGATGAACCTATAAATACAAGAGCCGTAAGAAATGTGGCATCACCTTCACAATACCATCTAATAATGGTATTACTTAC
Organism: Candidatus Hermodarchaeota archaeon; assembly: GCA_016840065.1. Classification (GTDB taxonomy): domain Archaea; phylum Asgardarchaeota; class Hermodarchaeia; order Hermodarchaeales; family Hermodarchaeaceae; genus YT-063. Next base: position 4,159 of record JAEOTB010000071.1, read on the forward strand.
CATTGATCGGAGGTCTCAGGTTGTCCGAAGAGAGAAAATCCCCATGTTCCTGTAAATCGTTCGCGGTACTGATGATTGGTATATTGATTCTGGGTATGTTGATGAGTGTCGTACCTTGGGTGCAGCCCAACGGTGGTCTTTGGATGGACATTCACTGGGCAAACCACCCTACTACCGCTACTGAAGCGCTTCCAGGGCTTGACGGAGAAATCACGATAGTCCGTGATAACATGGGCGTCCCTCATATCTTCGCCTCAACCGAACACGACCTGTATCTTGCCTGTGGATACGTCCACGCACAAGATCGCCTGTTTCAAATCGATGTATTCAGACGTCTAGCCCAGGGTCGACTTTCAGAGATATTTGGTGAGAACTATTTAATCGACGACATCTTCTACCGCAGCATAGGCCTCAACGAGACAGCATATGATTCCTATCAACTACTCTCCTCTAATGCCCAAGGTCTGATTCAAGCCTACGCTGAGGGATTCAATCTTTACCTTGAGAGAATAGGGAGTCGCGTACCCTTGGAAATCCGTGTGCTGGGGTATATGCCAGAGCCTTTCACCCCCACAGATGTGTTGGTTATGGAACGCTTATTCGCTTGGATGGTTTCAGGTTCCCAAGCCTTCCAAGACCTGGACATGGCAGTTCTAGTTGACGCCCTAGGTAATGATTCAGTCTGGAATGAACTCTTCCCAGTTCAACGCTACAACGATCTCCCCACCGTTCCCTCACCTGATGTAAAAACAGAAGAATCAGCGAAATTCCAATCAAGCCTTCTTGAAGCCGCCAAATCGCTTGCAGCTCAATACCGGGAAATCATAGCCGATGGTCCTCTACCCTCTTCTCCGCTGGGCGGCAGCAACGCCTGGGTCCTAAACGGTAGTCTCACGGAATCAGGTTCCCCCATTCTCTGTGGAGATTCCCATCTTAACCTCCTCATTCCCACTTTCTGGTATGAGGTCCACTTGGTAGGAGCAGGCCACAATATACGTGGCATCACACTACCTGGGTTCCCCTTTATCATGCAGGGTTACAACAGCCATCACGCCTGGAGCTTTACAGCAATGAATTCTGATGATGCTGACTTTTACTACTATCTCTGGGACACAAGCGACCGAGATAGTTACTGGTGGCAGGGAAGCTGGAACTCAATAAATCAAGTTGAAGTTACAATCAACACGATCCAGGGGGGAATACTCACACCATACAACTACTTCTTCAACACCACAGTCCATGGTCCCCTATTTGACCAAGCGGATGGACGTTTCGCACTGAAATGGAATGGAAATAATGGGTCTCGGGCAGCTGAAGGATACCTCAATATTACCCGGGCATCAACCTATTCTGCCTTCGAAAACGCCCTAACAGCCCTTGACAATCCTAGCCTTAACTACCTCTATGCTGACACCTCAGATAACATCGCCTACCACGCCACTGGTCTACACCCCATCAGACCAGCAGGTGGAGGACCAACCCCCATGAACGGATCCGCTGGCACACATGAATGGCAGGGATTCATCCCATTTGTAGAACTACCTCAGAGCTATAATCCATCCACTGGTTATCTGGTTAATGCGAATAACCGTCCAGTCAACTCTTCCTATCCCTATTACCTAGGATACACATTTGCTCCCGCCCACAGGGCTCAAAGAATAACAGAGCTGATCAATGACTCTACAGACCAAACAGTAGCAGACATGAAGTCAGTCCAGCTGGATGCCTACTCTCTCCAAGCTGCAGCTCTCAAAGACCTCATAGCGAGTGTTGTCCTCAGCGGCGTAACATCGACAAGCCACCCCCTGGTCCATGAGGCAGCCACCGAGCTTCAGAGCTGGGATTGCCAAATGGTCACGACCAGTGTAGGTGCAACGATCTGGGCTAACTTTTACCAAATATACCGACAGGCCACTTTTGGAGATGAATACACAGATGCTGGTCTCCCAGAGGGACCTTTCCCAGACACCTCGGTGTTGGAGAATTTCACCCTAACCAATCACCCAACCTGGTTCAACAACATCAGCCAAGGCGGCACCCAAACCCGTGATGACATAATACTGGAAAGTTTCATAGATTCCATCGGTGACCTCGAACGCCTTCTAGGAGCTAACATGGATTACTGGGAATATGGGAACGTACATGCCCTCGTCATCGATCACTCCATGGGCTCAACATTCCCCTATCTGAACGCCCCTGTAACTCCCATTGATGGCGGCGAATACACCGTGAACTACTGCCCTGGCTTCTATGTCAACACCGGTGCCACATGGCGACAAATCATCGACCTTGGCAACCCCGATCAGTCAGTGGGCGTCATCCCGGGGGGACAGAGCAGCAACCCCTACAGTCTTCACTACATGGACCAGCTAGGTCTATGGATTGCAGGTGAATATCACTCCCTCAGCATCCCTGCAACACCAGGAACAGTAAGTAACCCCGAGTCCACCCTCACCCTTACACCAGCCTAAAACAATTCAAAGAGATGTATCGTGAAATGTCTACGCCTCGAGATAGTCTCCGCAGCTTCATCTACAAGGAACATCATCCCGTTGCAGGCTTCCTGATATGTTTTTTCCTAGCGCTCCTCATCCAACTCATCGGCCAGGGTATATTCATAGCCATTGCCGGCGGTATTGCAGGTTTTCTCCTCAAACGTGATGTCAAAGCCATAATCATTACTTTTGCAGCTGGGACCTCAGTCTGGCTCCTCTTCTTCGGCATCCTATTCTTCCTCTACCCCCAAGCATCACTCGCCGCTTGGCTACTCCTCAGCCAGGTTTTCCCAGCACCCCAACTCCTCCTATCCCTCCTGGGCGGGCTAATCTGTGGGATTGGGGGAGAGATGGGAGTCATCGTTAGCGACTACTTCCAACCACCAGCAGAAATCACAATAAGGCCTAGACGAACACGCCCACCTGAACCACCAGCTGAACCTGCCCGCCGACGAAGGACAAAGCGAAGAAAACGAAAGAGGAAACGAAGCTCCTAACAAAGGAGTAAGGGCTGAATTCTTTCCTCAAACAAAAAGAAAAAAAGGGCTTAGGGTTCCGGTTCTTTGAGGTCAGCCAATGCCATCAGAAGATTCTCCCCTCACCGATGAATCCTCCCAACTGGATCAACTCCAACAAGCCCTAAGTGGAAAAGATCATCAAAAGCGGCTCGATGCCATACATGAGCTAGGACAGCTGGGACCAGCTGCCGTTCCTGTACTTCCACAACTTTACACCTCCCTCAAGGACTCCAGCCCAGATATTCGCGCAGCTGCCGCCATAGCCGTGGGTTTCATCGGGTCCAAAAAATCTGTACCAGCTCTCCTCCCCCTCCTTGAGGATGAGAAACAAGAAGTCAGGTTCCAAGCCATCAGCGCCTTGGCCTTCCTCTGTGACCCCCAGGTCGTCCAGCCCCTTCTTGAGCGCTTCGAAGTTGAGACACCCCTAATCAAGGATCAGATCCTTCGTGCTCTCGGGCAATTGGGTGACACCTGTGCCTATCCTCTACTTGAGCGTGCCATAGCAGACGCTGACCCAAAGATACGCCGAGCCGCAGTGATAGGGTTTGGATTCCTCAAGGACCCACGCGCACGCCCCCTACTCAAACAAGCCACCGAAGACAAGGATAAACTGGTCTGCAGCGAAGCAAGGGAAGCTCTAAACCTTCTACCCTAGAAGAAAAAACAACAAACCTGTGTTCCCAGATTGTCGGTCGGGGAGGCTTGTCAAGTACACGTTTCTTACGGTTTAGGCTAGAACTAGCTCTTTTCTATTTATGTTTATTTAAGAAAAATAATATAAAGTGGAAAAAACATCTATAGGTAGAGAAATCTGGTGAGGTAAGGCCAACAAATCATTCCTGCTTGACACGCTTTTGAAAGAAAGAAAAGTGGAGAAGGATTTCCCCGCTGGATGGAAAGCTCGAAATGACTAGCTTGCCTCGGCAACACCCTCTGCCAACCGTCGACCCTTATCGGTTAACCTGTACCAAACATGGTAGACTCCACGATTCTCCTGGAGAACACCAGTCTGGGTGAGCCGCTTAAGGTGATAGGCAGCAGTTGAGGTAGGTATGTCGAGTTCCTTCGCGATTTCTCTAAGGAAGGCTTTGTCCTTCATAAGCTTACGCACGATCCTTCTCCGGGTGACGTGCTGTAGTGCTTCTGCTTGTGTCAACATCTTTAATCTGAATAATCATTTATTAAAACAAATATATAAGGGTTTCTATTACAGCCAAAAGCACCCAGAAAGAAAACGAAAACCACAAAAACAAGAAACTCCCTCAAAAACAGATGGAAAACAGCAGGGTTGGTCATATGGCGAATAAACTACGGGTTTATCAGTCCAAGAAGACCCAACTCTACCAAAGGGGGGTAGCTACTCACTCACAAAAGTGGTCGTCGATTTCCCTTCTCCTTCTTTTCTTACTGACTACCTTTACACCAGTAATTGACACAGCAGTTTTTCAACAACCCCCCTCGGTCAAGTTTCCCTCCACACGGCATAACGCAGTTCGAGATTTCGTAGCTGCTCTTCAGATGCCAGAAGGTGCTTTCATCAATAAGCTTACTCATGCTAGAGCGGAACAAAGACTTGGATCCTGTCGTAACGCAGCTCTAACATTGAGGGTTCTTAATGCATTTACTGTGATTGATAGTGACGCAATGATTGACTTCGCAATTGATCGACAGCTTGCCGATGGAGGATTTGTAGATAGAATGGATTTCTGGGAGACAGGTTTGAGAGACTCTGGATATGCAGTACGAACTCTTGGTGCAGTAAACGCCGTAAACCTAATCAATCGTCCAGGTTTAGGGGAATTTCTTATGAGCTGCTATTTGGGAAACGGTGGATTCAATGGGATTCCAGGCAGTAGTCCCCTCTACGGTTGGATTTTGAGCAACACTGAAGACGCAGTGGCCTGCTTGGTAAGAACGGACCAACTTCATCGGGTGGAAACCTCCGACATTGTTGACTTCGTGATGGAAAGGTATTGTACGGATGGAGGTTTCGCCTGGAATCCTGGAGAGGACCACGCTGTTCTCGCAACTTATTATGCTCTTTCAATTCTATCAATGCTAGACGAGATGGATGAGATTACATCAGACTTGAGATCAGCAACCCTTGATTACGTAATGATTTACTACAACACAGAGACTGGAGGCTTCTTTGAAGACACTCTAGCGAGGTTGATTCGCCCAATCCTGATTTTACAAATGCTTGATGGTTTATCTTTGGTGAATGCAACCAAGACAACAGAGCTGGTGTTTGCCCACCAGTCTCATAGACATGGTGGTTTCGTAGGAGCCTTTTCCAATGTTGACGATGCTGCATATGAGGAGCTGCATCGAACGCGTGAGGCTGTGGTTGTTCTAGACGCGCTTGGTACGCTTGGAGCTTTGGACGAGCCCTTTACGGTTGACGAGGCCCCGGTTCACACAGGTGATAATACTCCACCAACGCTTTACACACCTCCTCCACCACCGCCTTTTACTTTAACACCTGATATTCTTGGTATGCTAATTCTCGTCACAGCGATTGGCAGCACCTTTGCAATAGTGATTGGTTATATAGTTCTTGGAAGGAAGACCACTAGAAAGAAGAAAGTGAAGAAAGTTCGCAGGAAACGTAGACGCTAACAGGTTGTAGGTTTAAATTCACAATTAATTCTGTTTTGTCTGTTGGCACTAATACTCATCTAATTTCACATGACTTTTTTTCTCGGTTCAAGAATGTAGAACATTCGATGACAAATGTCCTCTCTTCTAACGGGATATAAGGGCGTGGAATCTACTCTCAAATAAGCCAAGATAGCAAGAGAAACATCCCTGGGCTCAGAACCTAAAGAAAGCATAACTTTAAATGGGAAAAAAATTAATGATGGCTGGGAATGGTTCACTAGAAACCATTCCATTCAATGGGATTTGGAATGTTAACAAGAAAACAAGTGCTCCTTAGTGGAGCTCTAATAGCCTTAACAGCGACTATGTTCTTGCTCCCAGCATGCAACATACTATTCTTCAACCAGCAACAACCAGCGCTAATCCTTCCCACCCGAGCCGCACCACCACCTGGTGACGACGGTCCAGTAAGGGACCCAAGTGACCCATGGGGCGGCGACGGCGACGACGGCACTGGTCCTGGCGACACTGATCCTGGCGACGGTCCTGGCGACACTGATCCTGGCGACACTACCCCCGATCCGATATTTTGGAAAGGGCTACTCGTTAATCACCACGGCCAAACACAATCTATGATAGATGAGTTAAACCACATTACATCTATATTCAGAGACTCCATAGGTTACGACAACGGTGGAATGCATGACGGAGACACAATATATGCAGAAGGCTCTCAATTCGATGGCGATGCCTTTCTTACAAATGTCTTAGACGATCTATGTTCCCCTACTAGACCAACATTCGTTCACCTAACAGGTCACGGGATAAACGTTGACGGTATCCCCTTCATACGACTAGACAATACTGATTCAACTCTAGAATACGAAGATATTCGCGCAGAACAATTCTACGTAGACGGAGGATCTTTTGCGGGTGTTGAACTGATCTTCATCAACGTATGCTATGTAATGTCACGGGAGACAATAGATATGAACAATTGGGCTTACGTCTGTTGTGATAAGATGAACGGAGGTTCAATAATCGGCTCTACAAGTATGCCTGACGACTACGCTGCCTATTTCATGGCAACACAATTCTGGGAAGAACTACTCGATTTGAAAGGAGTAAATAGCATCAACAAGGACAACATCCAAGACAACATCAAAGATGCCTTCTTACATGGTAGTGTAGATGCTCGACACACAGCAGAACATGCGGCAGATGCAGTGGTCCATCTAGTTACCGCTGGCGTTCACGCGATATCAGGTGCCCTCGAATGTCTCATTGTATACGAACAAACAGCCGCTCTCTATGCTCTTGCCTCTGGTCAATTATTAGTGTTTGCGGGTTTAGAATCTGCGATTATAGTTGAACTTCTCATTTTCATCTGGTGGCACATCGCATTACCAGGTGGTATACAGCTTCTTTCAGACCAGCTATGGATGAACGGAGTTATTCATCCTAGTCTGGATGCATATCAGCTACGAAGATCAGCTTACGGTGAACCTATTACGACAGGCGGAGCTGGGCATCACTTATACGTCTCTCCGGTCTAAGGTGTAGTTCTATGTTCAGTGTCAAAGGAGGTAGACAAACGAAAAAATCGTATACATTCTACCTCCTTTTTCTATTTTTTTCATCATTCTATTTATTTCCAGGGATTATAGACTCGCAAACGGAGACAATTACGTTACACGCTATTCGCTGTTCAAAAGCTTATGATACCACAAGACATCAAGCAATAGTCGACTTCATCTCTGAACTCCAGATGGTGGATGGAGGCTTCATTGACAATCTAATGGAACCCCGCTCTGCTGCCATTCTGAAAGTATCCAAGTGGGCAACACTTGTCATGTCAGTACTTGACGAACTCTCTGCCATTGATGAAG
>JAEOTB010000072.1 GCA_016840065.1 Candidatus Hermodarchaeota archaeon
CCGACGAGCTGAAGTAGCAATTCTCCGAGCCCGAGGAGCTAGCTTTCGCCAGCTCTATGCCGCCTTTATATTGGAATTTATAGTCATTGGAATCATCGGGTTAGTTATAGGTTCAATACTCAGTCTACTAATTGGATGCTTAATTCCCGCCTCTACAGGCTTTCTCCAGTTCGACTTGAGCGTTTTCTTCCGCTTCCTCTCTGTAGTAAGATTACAACCATTGACCTGGGTCATATCAGGTATCTCTTGTCTAGTTCCTCCCCTAATCTTCTCGATGATCTACGTTAGGAGCTTCCTCCGTACCGAGATATACCAAGCATTAACAGGTATCACTCCAGTCGGTGAATCAGACATCGGTGTAACAATGATGTACCTCATTGGTTGCATCGCTTTCCTAGCATTATTTATCGTTGCGATTTTCCTCCTGCCTTCGACGCCGAGTGTGGCTGTCTTGCAGTTCGTTTACGCTGTCATCATCTGGGTCCTTCTCTGTGACTCTGGGTCCAGAGTTGTAAGGCGAGGAATTGCAGGAGTTTCACGAATCCTACGTCCAGTCTTCGGAGAGAAAACCAGCCTGTTTGTGAAGAGCATGCGGACGAGAAGAACAAGAATAGTTCCTCTACTCCTAATACTCACATTCACTTTCTCAATAACTGTCTTCTCCGTAGTTGAAGCACAGACAGTACAGGATAATGCCCACCGTCAGCTAGAATATTTCCTTGGAGCTGATCTCCGGGTAGAATGTGGTCCAGTACCCAGCAACCGCTCATTAGAGATTGCCGCAATAACTGGTGTCGAAGATGTGATGCCAGTACTCAGAACCTTCTCTGTGATAGGTACATACCCAATTCAGCTCATAGGCGTTGACGTTGACCAGTATTCCTCCATCGGTAATTGGGATCCAAGCAGTATACTTGGAGGAGACTACGAAGAGGCCCTAAACCGATTGAAGTCCCAAACCAACGGAATAATATTTCCAGCCACCTTATCAGATAGACTACAGAAGGGTGTAGACGACGAGTTAGCTATCGATGTATATGTCGAGAGCGCTATCTTTACTCGAGGTTTCAGGATTGTTGCTCTTGGTCACAGCGCTCCAGGTCTTGGTTACTTTGATCACGAAGACCCAAGCCGTCCAACTGATACAACTAGTGGATTTAGCTTCCAAGAGGGCGCGGTCTTTGGACTAATCAACATAGCATATCTTGAAAATCTGAACATCACAGAAAGTACACTCTTCTTTGCCTCTCAAAATAATGGAGCAGACACCGAAGAAATAACAGAAGACATCCGAGACTTAGGATTTGCCGTTAGCATCTTTTCACCCTTCACTTTCTCGATAGAGGAGGCTTATCCTGAAGGCTATCTCTTCAACAAGGGAGTAATCAGTATACTTTCCATTGGCTTCCTCGCCTGTCTGAGCATCAGCCTCATAGCGTTGACGTTGTTCGTCGGTGTAATCGTAGCAGAACGCCAGACAGAATATGCCATCATGAGAGCAGTAGGTGGAACCCGACGACAAATCATATCAGTAGTGATAGGAGAATTCTTCGGATTAATCCTAACCTCATTCCTCGTCAGCATCATCCTAGGCAGCGTCTTCTCTTGGTTCCTAATGTATGTCCTCTTGAACCTCTTCCCATATCCCTTCATTGTACCCTTCCCACTGACACTACCTTGGATGCTATTACTGGTAGTGCTAGGAGTTGTGTTAGTCGGGATGGCAATTGGGACTTACATACCCGCTAGACGCGCAGGGCGAACTGAGGTAGGGCGTGTACTTCGAAACCTCTAAACATGAAAAGGAAATGTGAAACAAAATGACAGGACCAAAACTAACATCAGGGCTTGTAGCCGATGAATTGTTGGCTGATGTCCCAGAGAATCTTGTGATTATGGCCAAGGACCTAATCAAAATCTATCAAACTGGGGAAATCGAGACCGTTGCGTTGCGTGGTGTTTCCTTACAGGTCTTTGAGGGTGAAATAGTCGTTATTGTGGGTCCCTCAGGGAGCGGCAAGACCACATTGACCAACATACTCGGAGGCACTCTTCGTTCCAGCGCAGGCCAAGTCTATTGGAGCAATATTCGCCAAGATATATCCAAGTTGGAGGACCGGGAAATAACCTCGGCTCGCCGGGGGTTCATCGGTTTCGTATTCCAAGTCGATAACCTGCTGCATCACATGACAGCTCTTCAGAACGTGGAACTTAGTGCACGCATTGCGGGTCTACCTAAGCGTTGGCGTAAGGATCGGTCCAAAGAGCTTCTCGAAAGGGTAGGTCTGGGTCACAGATTCCATCATGTCCCTGGTCGCTTATCTGGCGGTGAGCGACAGCGTGTTGCCATTGCTTGTGCTTTGATGAACAATCCGAAGCTTGTCCTAGCAGATGAGCCTACAGGCGACCTAGACCTTGTTAATGCAGAGGAAATCCTAGACCTCTTCAGAGAACTAAACGCAGAATATGGCACCGCGTTCCTTATCGTTACACACAGCCAGCAGATAGCGTCCAAGGCTAATCGAACTCTCGAACTCCGTGACGGTATCATCAGTGGTACACACGACTCTGCGGTATTTCTCCGACAACTGGATAGAACTCGTGTGCTGGAACTGGATAATCAGGATCGATTGCCAATGCCAGAGAATATCCTTCAAGAGTTAGGTAATCCTCGTCGTTTCCAAGTGGAAGTCAGTAATTCTAGGATTATCCTTAGCCCATACACTGAGGGTGAAGCCGCAGCTGTCCAGGTTCAGCTTGTCACCTGCAGGATTTGTGGAAAGCTAGTCTCCTCCAGTAGGGTCACATGCCCGAACTGTGGAACAGCCCTATAATCCAAGTCTAACCTACTCTAGAAATCTAGCTGTCCCCCTTGTTAGTGGACAAACTAACAAAACGATTGGGATTCTCCAATGGAAACTAGTCGCCTTCAAGTTCAACACGGCGTAGTTCGAAAACAACCACATTGTGTGGGTCAGGGCAAGCAACATAAGCCCTATCAGGGTCAGGCTCCCATGGCAGCACGCCACCGAACTCGAGCGCAGTAATGAAAGGATACATCGAGTTGAAAGCCCATCGGCAGATTTTCCCCCTTTCTTCCGGTTTGGTGATGTCGAACTCGTCACCGAGTTTGTAGAGCCTGCAGGGGCTTTTTCCTGGTTCTTGCCGTAGCTCATGGACACGAGCGATTACACGATATACTTTTGTCATAGCATTCAATCCTCTTGGGTGTACGTGCAGTTTTCTAAACTTGCCTAAAATCTTTTTTAAAGGGGCTATACAGATACCTGTAGTTTGTGATGAAGCAATGGACACCTTTACACACCTTTTCTTGGAAAGTACTACCGTTTGGTTTCTACTAGGTCTTGTAGGAGTACAGGATTTATTCAAGGGAAAGTCTGTGAGACAGTTAGCATTCTGGCCAGTGATGTTCGCAGCAATAGCTCCTGATTTTGATGTATTCATCCCTAACGGACATCGCCTGTTCCCGACACATTCGTTGATTTTTCCAGCTATCTTCGCCTTGGTGGGTCTTGTTCTTCTAGCTACAAGGAGACCTAAAATAACATATGTGATAAGCTGGGCAATTGGGTTGCAATGGCTTCTTCACTTGCTCCTTGACCTTGACGGGTACGCAATGGGATTACTCTGGCCCTTCTCACCCTTGGTTTACTCAATCTTCTTAGTAAGGCGTACTCCTATGGGGGGCTTCAGTTTCCTTCAGGTATTTGTAATGAGCCCCCAAGATTGGCTTGACTGGGGTCGTTTAGCGTTAACAAATCCTGTGTGGACCTTTGAACCAGGAGTTCCACTCTTGTCAATGATACTCTTCCTCCTAACTGTTGGTAGAGACTTCTGGCCTTGGTGGCCTTGTGGTAGAAACCAAGATTTTTCGACAGGTGAATCGTAATGGTAGGAATTCTCATTGCTGCGGGTCTTGCAACCTGTCTGGTGGTTCCCATTATCTATGCTATGTGGCGGAGTTCAAGAACTTCAATAGCAACCTTGTTGCCTTTTCTCATTCAACTCCCGATGAGTCTTCTTCTCAACCTTACTGTCAAACAATGGCTGAGTAGCACTATTCTTGGGCTTGCGCTGCCGCTCATCTCATCATTATTTCTACTCCTTCTTGTTGCACCCTTCACCGAGGAGGCTGTGAAGCTTTTGGGACTTCCTCTCCTCAAACATTCGCCAATCCCCCATCGAGATAGAGCGGGTAATCCTGCGAAGTGTGGTTGGCGACAAATACGCACAGGAGGCGTTTTAAGCGGGCTAGGCTTTGGTGTTGGAGAAATTTGGGCTGTCGCCATCCTCGTGTTCGTGTACACTTCGCAGGGTGGTTATCCATGGTTCTTCTATCAGGGATTCATCATCGAACGATTCCTAGTTGTGTTTATTCACGGATTAATGGCTCTCGTAAGTTATTGGGGTAGTTGCCGTTGGTTACCTGTTACCTATCTTGCAGCAGTTGGTCTACACACAGCAGTAAATGCCCCGGTCATTCCCTATCAGCTGGGATTAATTGATTATATGCCAGTTCTGCTCTATCTTGTTTTCCTAAGTGTTGTCGCTTTCTTCGCAATAATCATCACCCTTACAATGCCAGAGAAGCGTTCGCGACGAGTTCGGGTGTAGATTATAGTCATTTTAAGGAGTGAAATTGTGTCGCTTTCGAAAGAGTTTTTTAAGGTAGCATCGTTCTCGCACTACCGAAAGGATTTAGCACCAAACAGGTCCTTCTCGTTGACTCCCCTCGCCTATCGGAGAGCAATTGTAAATGACTGACACGTCCTCACCGAAAGGCGGAGAGTGGGATAGCGCCGAAGCGTCTTCCCTCCCCGCCCAAGAATTCATAAAGCCGAGTCCTCTAGGAAAGGCAATATATGTTTCTGGTTATGTCTTTCATGGAATTCGCCGACATAAACGTCGAACTTTCAGTTTGCTACTCGGCGTGATGATTGGGGTCGCACTAGTAACTAGTGTCTTTGTTTGGACTGACACTGGATCCCGTGTTGCTGTTGATGATTTCTTTTCTGAATCCCCCTTCCATTATTATGTCCAACAACGCCAACGCCTTGGTGATGATGACCCTAGAGCGATCTTTCCCGTGCAGGATTGGGTTGACAACCAACAAGAAACAAGGACATCGTTTGTAGTTTACGGGTCGGTGGGTTTGATAGATGTTGA
>JAEOTB010000073.1 GCA_016840065.1 Candidatus Hermodarchaeota archaeon
ATGTCATCGAGAAAGCCCAGCGGGTCTCCATAGCCGACTTCAAAGGCAACCAGTATGAGGCAAACCTCCTAGGTACTGACAGCCGAGTCGACACCGCCCTCTTCAAGATCCGCGACGGCAGCATCCCCCCTGCAAAACTCAGTGACTCCGACAAGCTAAAAGTGGGACAGCTAGCTATCGCGATTGGAAGCCCCTTCGGATTTGTCTTGGGTGGACACACAGCCACCACCGGAATCGTCAGCGCCGTCAACCGCCAAATCCGTACACCAGAAATAGTGCTTCAGAACCTAATCCAAACTGACTGCGCCATCAACCCAGGTAACAGCGGAGGACCACTTGTGGACATCGATGGACGCGTCATCGCGATAAACACCGCCACCATCCAGTTCGCCGATGGCATAGGCTTCGCCATGGCTATCAACTCGGTTAAAGATGTCGTAGAGGAAATCATCCAACACGGACGCGTCCGTCGACCATGGATGGGTATAGGAGGCTTCCCTGTTACACGCCAGCTAGCCCGAACCTACAGCCTTCCTGTAGAAGAAGGCGTGGTAGTCGCACAAGTAGTGCAAGGTGGTCCAGCCTATCGAGCAGGTATGCGAGAAGGCGACATCATCATCGGTCTAGACAAGCAGCCAATAAAAACAATGGAAGAAGTAGGAAAGATCATCCAACAGCGCGACGTTGGCGACCGTATAGCTATTGTCGTCGTGAGAGGACGCGGGAAACGAGACCTCACAATCAAATTAGGCGAAGTGCCGACCTAACTATCTGACTCTCAGCTCCTTGTTGCTCTACCCGATATGGTACAATAAGTATTTCAGAACCAACCTAGTAACTATTCTTGTTAAATGAATAGAATATTTTTCCGGGATGGTTCATGGAGAAAGAGAAAAGCGTCAAAGAATGGATAAAACTCCTAGAAAGCTCTCAAAATCCTCGGGTAAGGCAAAGCGCTGCTGTTGCCCTAGGAAGGCTGGGAGATAGAAGCGCTGTCAAGCCTCTGATTCATTTGCTGAAGAGAGACCAAAACCTTTCGGTTAGAGGAGCTGCTGCTCGAGCCTTAGGAGAGCTAGGAGATTCCCGCGCAGTAAATCCTCTCATAGACGCTGTGCTTCTAGGAGCGAGTGTTGAAGTTCGGGCTAATGCTGCTTGGGCTTTGGGGCGGATTGGCGACCCCATCGCTGTAAACCCCCTGATAACGGCTCTACGAACTATTCACCTTGTTACGCCACAAACTCGTCTTGCTTTGCTGGAGACTAGAACACGGTACAGTCGTACAAGGGAACTTATCTCCCGATCCACGCGTAGGCCAGGGAGTTACGACCTTGCTGGTGTGAGACGAAATGCTGCTCTAGCCCTTGGGAGGCTAGGAGCCCAAAGTGCCATTGAGCCCCTTATCTATGCCATGAGAAACGATTTGTCGATGGAGGTGCGGCGAAGCGCCGCCCTTGCCTTGGGGGAGTTTCTTTCCGAGCTAGACGGACAAATAATGTCTGAGATGGAAACCCTTGTTCCAGGTACGGCTCCAAAGACTTCTGTGGAGGAAGAAACAATTGAGGTCATTACAAAACCCATACCAAAACCCACTTCTTTTTCAAGGACAAGAAAGGTAAAACTACGTTGTCCATCCTGTCAGAGAATCATTCGAAAGAGTGAGGACCTCTGCTCCAAATGTGGGAAGGGCTTGAGCCGATGCACGGTTTGTCACAAGGTCATTGACCCCGATGATGATTACATTCAATGCCCCCATTGCATGAGTTTAGCTCACAGGGATCATCTTGAGGAATGGCTTCAAATCAAGCCTGTCTGTCCGTATTGCCAGAATCAAATAATGATTCAAGGTTAGACTTCTGAATCACATGGTGGGATGGTTAATGGAGTACGAGAGAAGCGTTAAGGATTGGGTAAAGCTCCTGAAGCGCGATGTGGATCCTCATATTCGGCGTCGTGCCGCGGAAGCATTGTCAAAGTTGGCGGAAAGTACTGAGGCAGCGAGGCATGCAGTCAAACCGTTGATTAGTGCTCTGGGATTTGATACGGATATTTCAGTGCGGGAGGCAGCTGCCCGAGCGCTTGGTGCGCTGGGTAGCCGACTTGCCGTGAACACTTTGATTGCTGCTCTGCGCACTGATGTCAGTGTGTCTGTACGAAGCGGAGCGGCTTCAGCGCTGGGGCGTATCGGGGATGCTCGCGCTATAGATCCCCTGATTTTTGTACTGAAGCGCCACAAAGCAGAGGCAGCCCGAAGAAGCGCTGCCCTAGCCTTAGGACGTTTTGAGGAAGACAAGGCTATCAGTGCCCTCACCGGCTCCGTAAAGACGGATCCATCCATTGAGGTCAGAAGAACTGCTGCCATGGCATTACAGTGGCAGCTAGACCGGTTAGACCCTCAAAGAAGAGGCACCGTTGAACCCCTCATTCGCCAGGTATTACCAGAACCTGAGAAAGTGAAAACCCCTAAAGTGAAAGAAACGGTTAGTGAGGCACCCAGTGAAGGCAAGGCAACCATAGTTAAGCCAAAGCTAATCTGCCCGTCTTGTAGGAAGAGAATCAGGAAAGCAGCCAATGTTTGTCCAAAATGCAAGAAGCCGCTAAGCCGCTGTATGGTTTGTCATAAGATAATTGGGCCAGATGAAGCCTTTACAGCATGTTATCAGTGTGGGGAACTGGCACACTTGGAACATATGCAGCACTGGCTCACCATCAAGACCATATGTCCCCACTGCCAGCATCACCTGAGTCCTGAGCGCTATAATTTTTGACAGTCCTAGTTGGAACCTCGCCTAGACATCCTTAATAGGTGTCAACGGGAGAAGCTGGTTGGTGATTTCAAGCTATGCCCTTCCTTTGGGCACGAGATGCCCCCCAATTCTATCATCCCGTGGACAGATTACCGGAGGAATCCGATGAGGAGTGGACGGAGCGCCTCTACGACTGGCAGGAATATTGCGAAGAAGACCTCCTCTTTGGTCTCTACGCAGCCGTGGGCCCAAGCCTCGGGCAGATCATCCGGTGGGCACGGGCAAACGGGTGGGCAGAGAAGGATACCCAGATTATCGTCGGAGAAGTCACACCCGCAGACCTCAAACCCTTGTTACGCCTAGTCGAACAGGGTGAAGACTTTGTGCTACTCCCCAAATGTGAAGAGTATGAAGAAGAAGGCATCGTTCTCGTCGTCCGACCAAGACCACCTAGAACGCAACAGTAACTAACCCCCTCTCGATGTGGAAAACGCTAGACTTGTGGGAGAAGAAGCATCTTGACGCACAATGGTCCAGATTCGATTGAACCGCTGGTTGCTGAGTCTAAGGCAGTACTCGAGCAGTACCGCAACCGTAGTCTTCCCGCTCAGGAAAGGGGTGCGCTTGCCATTCGCCTGCGGCAGTTTGCTTATCAAATCGAAAGGCATGCTCACACGATTTATCGTCAAGGAAGAATCACGGAAGCGTTGACCCTCCTCCAGGGCATCCTTACAATCTTTCATGAGACTGGGGATAAACCTAACGAGGGCCTCGCCCTCAACAACATCGGTCTCGTCTTCAAATCTCTGGAGCAGTACGAGAAAGCCTTAGACTGCCTCAAACGAGCCCTAACCATACATCAGAAGGTAGGGAACCGCCGTGGTGAGGGAACCACGTTGAACAACATCGGCTTGGTCTACCATTTAATGGGGGAGTCACAGGTAGCGCTGGATTACTTCAATCAGGCGTTGGTCATTGCCCGTGAAGAGGCGAACCTAAACGGTGAGGCGAATGCCCTCTCCAATATCGGTGCCGTGTACACAGCGTTGGAACAGTACCAGGAAGCCCTCATGCACCTCCAGCAAGCCCTCACCATAACTCGCCAAATCGGAATCCGGTATGGTGAAGGAACCGTACTGAACAACATTGGGAAAGCGCTGCTTAAGCTGGGAAGGTTTGTGGAGGCTCTCGGAAACCTTGAACAAGCCCTAACAATCCAGCAAGAGATTGGCGACAAACCAGGTGAATGGATTACTCTCAACAACATTGGTCACGTAAAACAGGAGCAGGGGTATCTACAAGAAGCTCTGGAGTACTTCCAGCAGGCTCTAGCCATTACACGAGAGATTGATGACAAAAATGGTGAAAGACTAACCTTAGAGAACATTGAAACAATATCCAAGCAATTAGAGAAGTAGACACGTTATGGACATGGGCTATAACTATCTCTTACAGTATACTTAAAGTCTCATTCACCCAATGTGTTTTCGCGTTGGGATGGTTATGGAATCTGAGCGTAGTGTCAAAGAATGGATCAAATTGCTAAAGGAGTATCCTGACCCTCATGTGAGGAGAAAGGCTGCTGAGGCATTGGGGAAGCTAAGAGACCCAAAGGCCGTGAAACCCCTGATTAGTGCTTTAGAAAGGGATCAAGAAGGTTCAGTAAGGTGTGCTGCTGCCCAAGCATTGGGTGAACTCGGCGACAGAAAAGCTGTTAAACCGTTAATAAAGGCCCTGGGGCTAAAGAGTACGCTTTCGTCGAAAAGAAAGCGTGTTCGCGGAGTAGTCGAAATAGTAGACCTGAAAATTCAGGGAGAAATCAGTTCTGAAGTGATATCCAACGCAGCAACCGCTCTAGGAAGAATCGGTGACCCCCGCGCCATCAAACCTCTAGGTCAAACTCTGCGTCGGCACAAGGAATATGCCCGAATCCGGGCTGCTCTTGCCTTGGGAATGTTTGAAGACCAACATGCACTCAGCTTCCTTGTAGACTCTGTGGAACGCGACCCTTCGATTGATGTTCGAAGAAGCGCTGCTCAGGCCTTAAGGGGTCGGATAGGTTGGTTAGACCCTGCGAGAAGAACCCGCATACAGCTAACAATCAGCAGCCTTCTGGGAGAACCTACTGTTATTGAAGGACCATCGCGTGAAGTATTCCCGGGAGTGGAAGTCAGCGACGGTTTTCTAGTCGTACCCTCTACTTCTTCTGAGGCTCCTGCGAGAGTGTTCTGTAGGTTTTGTGGTGAGAGGATAAGTATAGAAGAGGAAACATGTCCAAAGTGCAAATCAACTCAATAATCCCTTAGAAGAGCAGGTTTATGGGAAGAATATCTACTATTTCTTCTCTCTTAGCTTGTTGGAGTTACTTGGCGAAACGCAGCTCAGATTCGATATCACAACTCATCACAGAGGGCGAGGAACTACTCCGAGAATACCGTAGCCTTGAGCCAGGTAGTAGGTATCAACAGGAACCAATCGTGCGACAGTTCGCCCTTCAATTAACTGAGCGATATGTTGCGCATTATCGTAAAAATGAATTTGAAGATGTTTTAAGGATACTACCTCTAGTGGTAGAGTTCAATAAAGCCCTTGACAACCCACCTGGTGTAGGGACAACCCTAGCCCTCATGGGTATGGTATACAGGACGCTAGAACGGCACAAGGAGTCCCTAGAATATCTTCAGCAGGCCTATGCCGTCAGCCGTGAGATTGACGACCGCCGTCTCAAAGGAACTACACTAGGTAGTCTCGGTGAAGTTCTTGTTAAGTTAGGGCGGTACAAGGAGGCCCTAGACTATCTCCAGCAGGCTCTCCCCATCACTCGTGAGGTGGGCGATAGACCAGGTGAAGGAATGGCCTTGGCCAACATCGGTAGGGTATACAAGGCATTTGGGCGTTTTCAGGAGGCCCTAGACTATCTTCAGCAGGCTCTCGTCATTAGTCGTGAGGCTGACGATAGATCCCAGGAGGCGGGTATCGTAAACGACATCGGCGACACTTACGTTAAGCTGAAGCGTCCCCAAGAGGCGATGAAATACCTCCAACAGACTCTCACCATTTTGCGCCAAATGGGAGACCGAAGAAGAGAGGGAATCACACTTGGCAATCTTGGAACTGTTTACAGGTTGTTTGGACGAACCTCTGAAGCCCTAAAACATTACAACCAGGCTCTTGCCATTAGCCGCGAGTTTAACGACCGAATATCAGAGGGTATGACTCTAAACAATATTGGTCTATTGTATAGGGTGATGGGGCAGCAACAAAAGGCCTTAGGCTATTACAAGCAAGCTCTCATCATTATCCGTGAGATTGGTGACCGCCAAGGAGAAGGAATTCTCCTTAACAACATTGGCATGGTGTGCAAGATATTGGGGCAGCGCCAGGAGGCCCTCGACTACTTCCAACAAGCCCTCGAAATTATGCGTGCGGTTGGCAATCAATATATTATAGGATTGATCGAGAAAAACATCAAGGAGATTGCCTTGTAGTATAGAATCTCGTAGCTCTAAAGGGGTATTTGTTTGGTTGTGTTTGTTTGTGCCACAACCTCTCACTACACGAGAGTAACATGCAATTCTAACCTGCTCCTTCGATTCGTCTTTGTCGTCTCCGGCGTACCTGAAGCCCACCGAATATGTAGCGTATAATAACATAACAGCCGATTATTGCGATGAAAAGATATGTGAGCATCAGTACCCATAATCCTGCTGCAGGCCAGGGATCAGGTAGGGTGGGGAAGACCCATGTGGCAAGAAATCCTGCGATGCCGGGGAGGAAGGTTAGTGCGATGATTTTCGCTTCTATGCTTTCGACGAACCGCCCAAGCACTGAGCCACGAGCTCCTAGCTTAACGATTACCTTGGGGAAGTCTGGTTGCTCGAGGGCGTTTTGGAATTCCTCGTAGGCTTCCCGCCATTCTGTAGGGTCCTGGAGCCGTTGTAGCCCAGTGGGTTGGGAGTCTCTCTTTTCTGGTCCTCTGCGTTTTGTTTCACTAGTCATTGGTTTTTGTTGGCGGCGGATGTTCTCACTATCTCCCCTAGCCCTTTCTTCTTTGGGCTTCTCGTGTTTAAGAAATTCTAGAATCTCTGTTACACTTTGGGAGAGCCCATGGACTTGGCGGTCCACCTTGGCGAGTCGACTTGATACGATGTGGCGTAACTCGGTGAAGAGTATTGTTTCCAGTGGGCTGAACTCCCGAGGTTTCATTTCTGGTGCATATTCAATACGATGTCCTGTTACTGATAGGATGGCTTCGGGGGAAACTGAGTAACCAGAGTCTAGCTTGAAACTCGCCCACTCAGAGTAGTGTTGTCGTTCCGTATCCCATACAAAGTCGGTGAATCGAACATCTGCCTTATCGCCCCTGTCACTTTCAACGGTGAGTACAACCGCCTCTATCCATGGGCCATACTCGATGGGTAGCTCCTCGATGGCGAGTTTGAAGTGTATTGCGGTTTCTTTCCGGTCAGGGAGCTGGACGGTGACTTTGCCCTCTCGTTGGGTCTCCTTTGTTAGAGGTATTTCGGTGATTTCTTCTTCCCGGGGGAATTCAGCAGGGTTTAGGGGAGAAAACCAGAGGCGCAGGTGCCATGGGAGCATAAGGTAACCGAGTTGTTTCCTGAAGACAGCATAACGCAAGGGGACCTCACGGCAGGTTTTCTGGATTCTACGGATGTATTCCTTTTGATGCTCTGAGGAAAGGTAGGGGATAAGCTGAGGCATGAAGCCACCCTCCAGATGCTCCAGTTTTGTAGCCCCCCAGTATAGACAGTCAAAGACCTTATGTCCTTCTTTCCTGTAGTTCTTAACTAGGGTCCAGAGTCCAGTTCCACCTCCCAGCATTCGGTCCTGAAGTTCGGTGGGGAGAAGTGTAAGCAGGTAGAGGTCTAGGACACATCCTTCGAAATCCCAAATGGCTGCGGTTTTGTCAGATGAACCTGATATTATGTGTCGACAATCCTTTGCCACAGCAATAGCACCAACAGCGCCCTCATGCCCATGGAGGACTCGAAGCAGTGTACCCTTCTCAAGGTCCCAAACTTTGATTGTGTTGTCGTGACCTCCTGATACGACGTACTTGCCGCAGGGTGAAACTGCCACGGAAAGAACACGGCTGCGATGACCTTTCAGGGATCGGAGTACCTCACCAGTCGCTGGGTCCCAGATAACGACTTTGTCTTCGCGGGCACCCGAGATGATGTGCTGACCGTCCTGTGTAGTAGCGACAGGTCCAACTGATTTTGTGTGGCGTGGAAGGGTTTGCACGAGCTTGCCTTCCTCAAGGTCCCATACACGGACAGTTTCATCCCAAGCCCCTGACAGCACGTGTTGCCCATCGGGTGCCATTGTGATTCCATGCACTCGACCGGAGTGACCCTTTAGAACCTTGACTGGTGCGCCTGTTTTAGCGTCCCATACACGCACCGCATCATCCCTGCCACCACTCAGTATTAATCGAGAGTCCGGAGTGACTAGCACAGATCCAACTGCGTCAGTGTGACCTTTTAGGAGATGAACCTGTTTTCCAGATTCAATATCCCACACTCTGACTGACCTATCGGAGGAGGCTGAAATAATATGGCAACCATCCGGGGTTATGGCAAGGTCATCGATGGCGTTTTTATGACCCTCTAGGGTGTGAACTAACTCTCCTGAATGAAGATTCCAGACCAGAATCTTATCATCATCGGTTCCTGTAACTAGGTGTTTGCCATCAGGAGACTCACACAAAACGCTTATCCTACCTGTGTGGGGTAGGGTACGGAGCATCTCATTAGTCAGTAGGTTCCAGATGTGGACGCTACCATCAAAAGAGCAAGTGAGTAACCGCCTTCCATCAGCGGTAACTGTGGCTCCATAGACTCCTCCTTGGTGTCCCCTGAGTAGACGGAGTTCCTCACCTGTCTGGAGGCTCCAGACCCTTGTGGTTTTATCCTCGGAGGTGGAGATGATGTTCTTCCCATCTTTAGTTAGTGTAACAGATAGGACGGGTCTTTCGTGACCCTCAAGTACAAAGACCAGTTCACCACTTCGGAAATCATAAACACGAACCCTCTTGTCCCTTGAACCTACAACGATGTGGCGGGAGTCGGGGGTAACTATTACAGATTCCTGGGATTCTGCATCTCCTTCAATCACTCGGAGTGCCTCTCCCGTAGCAAGACCCCAAACCCTAATCAGGTGGTCTTCATGGCCTACACTAACTATGTACCGGTCATCAGGTGTTATTGCCACACTTCGTACGGTGCCGTCGTGACCTTTGCAGGTGTGGAGGAGTTTCCCAGATTGCAGCTCAAAGACGCGTACTGTTTTATCTCGAGACCCTGAGACTAGGAATTTTCCGTCATTGGAAATAACTACAGTTGTAACCGATGCCTTGTGTTCCTTCAATGTGTGGAGGGCCTTTCCTGTTGTAAGATCAGAGACTCTGATAGTCCTGTCAAGGGAGCAGGACACGACGAAGCGACCATCGGGTGAGGATGTAACGGCTTCCACAGCTGCGTTGTGAGCCTTTATCTGGTGAAGGAGCTGAGAGGTAGCGAACTCCCATACTAGAACCTTGCCTTGAGTTGTGCCAGCAATCACGTGGTGACCGTCAGCTGTTGCTGTTGTGCAGAGTAAGGGCTCCTTCTGCTCTATCTGTTTGTCAGGAATTATGGCAAATTCTGTCATAGGTTGACCTCCCTAAAGCGAATGTTGGGTGATAGTTACTCAAAACCTTTTCTTCCCCAACAACAGAAAGACTAGTGATGTAACGAGGGTCTAGCCTGTGAGCATATCAGGGGTTATCTTGATTTTTCGCTTTGCAGCAATCTGAATTGTGCTTTCAGGATCCAAGCTAGGTACTCCGAGATAAGGATCCCCATCCTTATGATCAACGCGTCCGTCATAATGTTTGGGCACAAAGTCAGGGTCTTTCTGGCCGGAGGGGTTTGCGCCGAAGGAGGCGGCAAAGGTGAAGAGAAAATCAATGGGATAATCCTGGCCTGCTTCGAAAGGTTTGGGGTAGTTCTTCATCCAGCCTTTGAAGAATTCGCGCATTTTTACAATGATGTGAGCTTTTCCAGGATCAGTACCTTTAATCTCGCATTCAGGCCAGCTGCCGTCACCGCTATCAAAGGTGTGACCAAGAAGTCCTCCGAACCCAATGTAACCTGAAAGGGGTTTGAGCTTCGGATCATAACTGAGATCAAACTCGAGGGCTCCATCACCAGGTTTTGCCTTGGTGAGCAGCCAAGGCTTGATGTCGGTGGTCATGGTGAGTTTCTCGAACCACTTGCCTGGATGGAACCAGTGTAGAGTCATCTTGTCGAGGCCACAGCCAGATGGAAGTGCCTTACCAGTTAGTTCTGCATCGATAAGACTCTCATTGTATTCCAGCTCCGTGGCAAGCTTACCAGAGGCATCTAATCTGTAATCAAGATAATCTTCCATACTTTCCCCTAGTACACTACGTGCAGTATAGACACGAACAGGTTGACCAGCAAGAGGAGAGGCACCTGTTACAAAACTAAGTTCCAGCTGAAGACGACGGGGCTGACGAATTTGGTGAGTAGCCTTGTCGTAGTCTTCTTGATCCCAAGCAGCAAGACGTGGCATTTTTTTCATCTCAAAGGTTTCATCGCTTTCCCTTTGTCTAGCGGGACAAGTGTAAGACAAAAGGGGCTGTAATTAAGAGAACTTAGTGAACCTACTGCCTTTTAAAAGCTTAACTTTCAGCTATATCTACCAATACTTCAGTAGTATCTTTACTCTTCTAGAAGTTTTTCAATTTTTTTCCAAACAGTTAAAGGTCGAATTGTTCGCTTCGCTCAAGGGATTTGACGACTTCAAACGCTAGTAGGGTGAAGACCTTCACGACGTTCATACCATTCTTTGCGCTAGTTTCAAGATAGGAGAGCTGTAACTGCTCTGCAAAGGTTTCCCCCTGAGCAGCTGTCACCGCCTCTTTGAGATCAGCCTTGTTACCCACTAACATCGTGGGTATTATTCCACAAATACTCTTCACCCTATCTAACCAGCCTCTCACATTCGCTAGGGTTTGTGGAACAGTCTTGTCAAAAACAACAACAGCACCCTTTGCTCCCACATAATACTTCTCAAGAACAGGACCAAACCTTTCCTGACCAGCAGTATCCCATAACTGCATCCTCAGCACCTTATCCTCAACAGCCACGTTCTGGACAAAGAAGTTAACCCCTAGAGTTTGAATGTACTCTGGTGAGAAGAAGCCCTTAGTGAACCTGACCGCGATACTGGTTTTACCTACTGCTGCATCACCGAGTACAATGACTTTGGCCCGATAATCATAGGGCACTGGAGGGTCGCGTTCCTTTGATTCAATTGATGGAGTCATAGGATTTTCATCACCAAAAGGTCGGTTAGTTCCCAGGCAATCAGCCGGTCCCTCTCAGCTCCAATAAGGGGTACTATGTGCTTGAAGAACAGACTCTGATAAGCTTCTGCAGGTAATAGACGCTGCGTAAGGATGAACAGATCACGGAGAATTCGGCCCAGAGCTCTAAGCATGCCAGAATAATCTATACCTTCAACATCGATGTTTTCAAAGAACACGTTACCCTCGGGATGAACGGTCAGCCCTGATAAGGGGGAGCCAGAGTCGATGTGAGTTTTGAATATCTTGACGATTTCTCCCCAATTATCTTGACGCGTTTGATCGTCAAAGAACTTCTGGAGAATCGTGTTAAAGAACACTGTGAAGATGTCTAGGGTGTCTATAGCCTTTGCTGTGATTAGACTTCTTTCAGCTTGCTCCCAGTTTGACACGTACTTGCCCACGACCTTATCAAAGGTGTTGAACTGATACTCGTCTGGCTCTGATTCGGTAATAGCAGGTAGGTGGTTACTAAACATCTCGACGAATCGTTTGTTCAGCGTTAGGAGATACTCACTCCATCTTTCCACATTCACATTTGCCTCAGTGAAAAAGATGAAGAGTAAATCATTTTCTTCATCAATTTGGAAGAGAACCCAGAGGTTATCAAAACAGATGTAATTGACAAACTTGGTAGATAGATCCTTTGCTAGAAGTTGTAGTTTGACTAATTGAGTGGAGAGATGAGTGGGGTCGGTATTCATCGCTTTCCAGGTTTTACTGAAAAGGTGAACCCCACCTTGCCAGCTAGTTATCATGAAATTGTAAAGTGCCATCTTGCTTTTTGACCTCGTTTTCCCGAATCTGAATATTGTCGTACTTGTTAATAAACGTGCCCTGCCTGTTAAATTAATTTTCCCAGTAACGATTCAGCAGGAATTGCATCCTGAAGGAGGTTCTTCATTTGTGAAACGTAGATACTTCCAACTCTGAAGAATGGCAAGGGTCAACGATGGCTAGTAACCCTTAGATGTCTTGTCAATGTACTCTATGATCTGGGGTGCGAGAAGGGTGAAGATTTCTGTTGTGCCCGTTCCAGTCTTTGCGCTGGCCTCTAGAAAGCTGAGTCCATGGGTGGTCGCAAACTGTTGTCCAAACTCATAACTTATTGCCTCGGCGAGGTCAGCCTTATTCCCTACTAAGATGATGGGAATATCACCTGCACCCTCCTTTATCTCCTGAATCCAATGATCCAATTGAGTGTGAGAGCTAGACTTATCGTAAACCAGGACAGCCCCTTTGGCCCCAAGATAATAGCGTTTCCGCAAAGGACCGAACTGCTCCTGGCCTGCGGTGTCCCATATTTGGAGTTTTAAGACCTTGTCGCCCACCTTTATCTCGTGGATGAAAAATGTGACACCAATCGTTGAGATATACTCGGGATTGAAGAATCCCTTGCAGAAGCGTACGATTAAGCTGGTTTTTCCTACACCGGCCTCTCCTACTACGATGACTTTGGCTGCATGAGTAATGTGCCTGTCTTGCGTGGTTGGTGGGGTATCTGTCATAGTAACTCTATCACCAGGGGTTCTACTAGGTGTATGCTTCTAGCCCCGACTGGTTCTGATTTCAATATGATAACAGGGTAAAGGGGTGTTTTAAAATTTAGTTGTTAGTAGGGATGAGCCATTTGGTTGCTTACTTGGGATGCAAGGAGGTCAAAAATCTTCGTTGTGTGGTGGCCAGTCTTGGCACTGGCTTCTAGGAAGGTAAGCCGATGAGCTAGAGCGAATTGCTTACCCTGTTCAAAGGTGATGATTTCTTCAAGGTCAGCTTTGTTCCCGACAAGAACTATGGGAACATCACCCATATTCGTCTTGATCTCGTTTAGCCAGTATCCTAACTTCTCAAAGCTTTCTTCGTTAGTTTTATCATAGACCAAGATAGCCCCTTTCGCCCCATCGTAATACAATTGACGAAGGGAGCTGAACCTTTCTTGCCCTGCTGTGTCCCAAATCACTAAGCGTAGAACCTTATCTGTCATATTGAAGTCTTGGACGTAAAAGTTCACGCCTATTGTTAGAATATATGAAGGATTGAAGATGCCTTTCACGAATCTGGTGATGAGGCTGGTTTTTCCTACAGTAGCTTCGCCTATGACAATTACTTTTGCAGTGTGTGAGTGGGTTGGAGAGCTTTGTTGTAGATCGGTATCTGTTGTTGTATGGATTGTCAAAGTAGGGTCATCACTATGACTCGAATTCTCTTCTACCAATTTTGAACACCAATTCATTTCGTAGCAAGTCTATTTGTCGCCGTAGAGCGATGTTTGTTGGAACTGATATCCCTTGTCGCCGCCCTTATACTTCATTATTAATTTATATAAAAACCTTTCTATAATATATGCAGCAGAAGAGTAGCCTTGAAGAGCGGCTTGTCCTAGGTACTTCAAGGAGACCTCTCTGAATTTTCAACGGTTTCGATGAAAGTAATACGAAAGTGTCAGAGTGAACAAGATAGTCAGTAGTGACGTGACAAATAGTTGCTCACCTGAAAGGCAAGTAAGTTGAAGAGCCTCACCGTTTGGTGACCAGTCTTTGCACTTGCTTCTAAGAAGGTTAGTCTGTGAGCCATGGCGAATTGCTTTCCACGTTCAAAGGATATGATTTCCTTGAGGTCAGCCTTATTCCCTACGAGAATCACTGGGATATCACCGGCGTGTTGGCTAATCTCTTTCAGCCAGTATTCTAGCCGCTGAAATGTTTCTTCACTGCTTTTATCATAGACTAGAACAGCACCCTTGGTGCCGAAGTAATAGCGCCTGCGAATGGGGCCGAATCTTTCTTGTCCCGCAGTATCCCAGATTTGTAGGCGAAGGACTCTATTTGGTAAATAGATGTCTTGCACGTAGAAATTCACTCCTATTGTCAGGATGTAGGATGGTTTGAAGATGCCCTTCACGAACCTCACGATGAGACTGGTTTTTCCCACAGTGGCTTCACCGACAACAATCACCTTTGCAGCGTGCGTATATACTGGAGGTTCCTTGGAGAGGCGGGCTGTTGTTGTGTCGGGGACCGTCATAGGAGCTGCACCACCAATGATTCGAATAGATTGTAGGCTAATAATCGGGATCGTTCTTGGCGGATAAGAGGGATCATATATCTGAAGAAGAGCGCCTGATGGCTTTGGGGTGTTATGATTCTTTGAACTAAGGTAATCAGGTCCTTGAGGGTTCTACTCAGGGAGTCTAGCATCAGTGTGTAATTGACGCTTTGAAGGTCCTCAATCCCGTACTGTGCACCGCCCTGAGGGCTGATAGTGAAGCGATGTAGGGGAATGCTCCCTGAGACGTTATCTCGGAATGCCGCTTGAAGATGCCCCCAACAATCTTCTCTCATCTTTGGTGTGAGAAACTTCTGAAGAAGGACATCGAAGAAGAGGGAGAAGACTTCCAAGACATCCATTACCTTAGCTTTGTCTAGTGTGATCTCACCTTGTTCCCAACCGGAAATTAAGCTATCAGCGAGTTCGTTGTAAGCCTGAGTGGGTAGGGATCCTTCTATGGACTCAAGGTGCGTTAGGTTCGAATGGAAAATCTGGATGAAGCGTGTGCTCAGAATGTCAAGATATTCCTTGAAACGGGTTGCATCGCCTTTAGCGTCTGTGATGAAGACGAAGAGCAGTTTGTATTTCTCATCTACACTGAAGAAGAAACGTGAATCCTCTAGTGTTATCATATTGACATGCTGAGATGTGATGCTCAGTGCCATCATCTCAAGACTCGCAATGAGCGCCGAGAGTAAATCTGGATCCTTCCCTACTTTAACCCAAGTTCTGTTGTAGACGTGTTTGCCACTTTTCCAGGCAATTACATAGAAACCGTGAATTGCCATCCCTTACACCAAATGTCGTCTCTACTTCTAGCCGTAGAGACTAATGACATATGCTTGTTAATCAGATTCCGTATTTGTCTTCCCTCGCAAATACCAGTTAGATATCACTGTTAACCATAAAAATAAGTCTTTCTCCGGCTCTCAGAAACCGAAACATTAGCAGTACTCGTCGCTAATTGGGTTCGCCAAGTTTACTTAAGTGGGTCGGATTCGTGAGTCCACGATTTCCTGGAATTTGAGGCCTCCAGCTTTCTCGAGGAGGACATCCAGTTCCATGAAGTGGATGACCGGCGTAACTTCAGTTTGAGCTTTGGTTAAACGCTTGAGTTCACGCTTCAGGGATGCCTTGTTTGCACCAGAGCTAGGTGCCACATTCAGAGATAATACGTCTAACGAATAGGGGTCATCGGGATTCGATTTGGTGACCACAATTTGTACCTCATCTACTTCTTGTAAGGCTAGAAGCGATTCACGAAGCGCGGTGAGGTTGACGGTAGCGCCCTTGATTTTCTCCTCTTGAATGCCCATCACTTGCATTTGGGCACCGATTTCAGTTTCTCGAGAGATGTTGTAGAAGAGGGGCATCTCTAATCCGCACTGCCCGCATTTTCCGGTTTCTACCTTGTCGACATGGTCGCCCATGAGATAGCCTTCAAACATGGAGGCGGTACCGTCCACGTGGAAAATAGTGATGTAGCCGCCTTCTTCGGGGCTTGTGAATTCATAGCCTCCGCTGTCATCGGTGAATTTCACGAAACGAACAGCAAAGGCTAGAGGGGAAAGATTGTGATATCCGCCCTTCTCAGCACATTGACAAGCGACACCAATCTTAGTCTCGCTGGCAGCCCAGCCTCCAATCACACGAGTCTCGGTCATCCCTACCTCTGCAAGGGCGTCCTTAATATCATCGATAACCCGGTCATAAATGCGTTCACCAGCAAGTAGCACAATACCTCTTTTTTCCAGTTTAGGCTTCATCGCCTTTAATGCACGACAATAGATATTCCTGAAGTACCCAGGCATGGCAGCAAATCCTGTTACCTTGAATAACTCCGCTAATTGCACGAGTTTCTCGGTAGGAATCGCACCCCCCGCAGTGGTCCGCAAACAAAAGTCTGCCATCTGCATTAGGCCACCATCGACTCCAAAGAAGCCCAAGTGTGGGGCGCAGGGGAAGAGGTTCTGCGCCCGTAGAGTGAACCCTTCTTCAACCCATGGGTCTATTGCCATCATTCCTGATTTGGCCATGTTTGCTCGCATCAACTCATCATCATAATGTGTTAGGAAAACTGGTGAAGGAAGCCCTGAAGCTCGTCCTGAGGAGAACCAGAAGAATCGGGGAGTGAATCGGTGTGCAATGTGTTCTAGAAGCTCTTGACGGGCTTTAGAAGCGCCCAGTCGCAGTTTTACCTTGAGCCCTCGTCGAAAGACAAAGCTTCTTTCTTCTTTATAGCCTGCCTCCTTGTAGTAGCTCAACAGGTTCCCGATTATCTTTGCAGGGTCGCGCTCTTTTCCGTCTGCCTCTCGGGGGTTCAGAACGAATTCACGGAGTCCTCCCTTGTAATCAGCTTTTCTGACCAGGGGAAGCTTGTATTTCTCCCAGTCTGTGGGGGTCTTCAAGTCAAAGGGATCAACCTTGTGCTGCTTGAATAGTTTCCTGTAGAATGGATGATTGGGATAGACCTGGTAGCGGATGAATGCTCTAAACTTTCTATCCTGTATTTCCTCTATCTCCGAATACCGCATTGATTTGAGTTCTTTGAATGTAAGAAGTCGCTTCAATAGAAAACATCTCTCCTGATTAAAACCGAATAGAACGACGGTTTAATTGTAAGAGTTGCCTTACCCTAAAAGATTAATGGAAATAATCAGTTCTTGATTGGCGGCATTACGTTACAGTAACCATTCATTACTTCAAGCTTGTCTTGGTTGAGGACTTTGAAGCTTAATCGCACAAGGTTCTTTTCAGGTACTTTTTCTGTAACTTCCACAATCGCTGTAATCTTGTCCCC
Source organism: Candidatus Hermodarchaeota archaeon (assembly GCA_016840065.1). Taxonomy (GTDB): domain Archaea; phylum Asgardarchaeota; class Hermodarchaeia; order Hermodarchaeales; family Hermodarchaeaceae; genus YT-063. The sequence continues at coordinate 16,988 of JAEOTB010000073.1, forward strand.
TGGGTATACCGGGGCTGTGAAATTGACCTTCATATTGTAGGCTAGAGTGCCGAGTCCTGGGAGTTTCATCCCAACCACTCGTGCTACTAGAGCGCCCCCTATGGGGCCATGAGCTATCCTTTTCCCAAAAATGGTTGTCGCTGCATAGTCTTGGTCCATGTGGAGCGGGTTGTAATCGCCCGACATCTTGGCGTATAACTCGATGTGTTCTTCTGTAACCCTCATCACACCCTCAGCTGTTTCACCGATTTTAATCTCTTCCAGACTTTTTCCAAGAGTAAACCGCGGCGATTCATCTGTGGCGATGGTTTCTGCGGGTGCATCAGAGACCAGTCCTTGAAAGGTCTGAGGAGTGAACCTGAACATTCGGGCGAACTTCATTAACAACTCCATATCGTCGGTGTCGATAACGACCCGCTTGGTCATCATTGCCTGCATCGCATCGAGTTTTCCGAAGAGAATCTCTCGCCAGGTCGCTGAATCCGTTTTGATCGTCATGGTGGGTACTGGTATCTTTTTTTGTATAGCAGAGCATGTTTGGTTGTCGATGCTTAGAAGCCACGGGTCATGATCGGAAAAGATGAATTGAATCTGTGCAGTAATTCCTTTCGCCCGTTCTGAGCGGAACCCATTCGGTATCGCTGCCATGAGCGTATCGAAGCCGATGGCTTCAAGGTCAACTCCACTAGGTGGTTGCGCAGCACCGCGTTTCTCTTCGATGTACACTTCTCTTTGAATCAGGAACCGCATGATTTCAGAGGTTCCTCCACCAATAGTGCCCAGCCTAGCATCTAGGTAGAACTGACTGAGTGGATAGAAGTCCTCCACATAGCCAGCCCCACCGCAGATCTGGATAGCCTGGTCACAGATTTCCACCGATGCTTCGGTGGCGAAGAGCTTCGCGATGGTGGCTTCCTTGGTGCAAGGCAGGCCCTTCTCGATCATTCTCGCAGCCGTCACCAGAAGCAATCGTGAGGCGCGAATCTTCGTTGCCATGTCTGCGATTTTGAAGGAGATCGCTTCAAAGCGAGAAATAGGACGGTCGAACTGGATACGCTCTTGGGAATACTTGACCGCCACTTCGAAGGGGGTCCGCATACACCCCAGGGCTTCTGCGGCGATACCTATCCGTTCAGAGTCCAGCTCATCCATCAGGATCAGAAAGCCTTGATTGACCTTGCCGAGGAGGTTCTCCTTGGGCACTTTCACATCCTTGAATTCGAGGTGAGAGGCGTGGACGCCCTTTCGTCCCATGAGTTTGTAATCCTTTGTGGCGGTGAATCCCTTCCATGAGGTTTCAACGATGAAGGCAGACATCCCGCTCTTACTATCCACTCCGGGGTCGGTGATGGCAAATACTACGATGTGATCCGCGATACTGCCATTGGTGATGTAGCGCTTCTCTCCATTCAGTATCCAGCATTGCTCCTTCTCGTTCCACACTGCGGAGGTTTCCATACCCGCGGTATCGCTGCCCACCTTGGGTTCAGTTATGGCTAGCGCACTAATTTTCTCGCCCTTCGCCAAGGGTTTGAGGTATTTTTGCTTCTGTTCCTCGCTCCCAAAGCGGAGAATGGGGATAGCGCTTAAGGTACAGCTGGCACCAAACATCATCGTGGCGGCAGGACACACCGCGGATATTTCTTCGCCGGCAATCAGCTGGTACATGAAGGGTTTACCAGACCCCCCATACTCCTGTGGAACCATTAACCCCGAGAGGCCAAACTCGCCTAATTTCCGGAAGAAGAGCCTGTAGTCAAAATCATCCTCGATAATCTTCTCGCGCATGGGGAGGATTTCTTCTGCAACCCATTTTCGCACCTTCTCTCGAAATTCTAGTTCGTCAGGGGAGTAGAGGAATTGTTCATCATTAATGCGTGTCATAGCTAGAATCACCAGCGCTACTAGTAAACGGAATACTTCTGGTAGAGGGGAGTATTCTGATGTTTCTTCAAAAGTATTTGGAGTGTAGCAAATTCCGATTAGACGCGCTTTTTGAACAAAGGCAGAGAAATTAAGTGGAGTGGTTCATCAGTCGCATTAAGTTCTCTGGAAAAGGAAGATGATGTAAGATGCGATTCTTTGGCCATCTAATCAAAGGAGATGTCACCTCCCCTGATAAAGGAAGAACCGGTCGATTCCCGAATATGAATTTGGCAATCGAGGATCCCCGCCTGCTTTTTGCCATGGCGCTCAGGGGCCAGGGATCACTGAGCCGCATTGCTGCGAGATATTTCGGTGGTCTACTCCCGGAAAAAACACCAGAAATCCGATTGTTAAAGGATTACATTCGCTGTCATGGTTATCCCTCAGCATCCAAGGATGAGATTGACGACATCATCTTTGCCCGATATGCCATTGGTGGAGTAAAGGAAACCACGACCGCTTGTGAAGAAGCCAGCCGGATAAAGCGGTTAATGCACAAGGAACTTCACAAGACCGGAGCAGGCCTTACACTCCGCGACCGAATGAAGAGCATTCCAATAATGAGTAAATTCATGTGGAAACACCTTGACTCATTCAAGGAAATCGCCATCGCCGAAGGTACCCCTGTGAAACTCTTTGACTGGCAGGCTGAGACAACCTTCAAGACCCTTTGCAAAGAAAAGGCTGACTTCATCACCGACAGAATAGGGCCAAAAGAGATTCCTTGCAGCGTAAAAGGGGAGAAGACCTTGTTGTATCGTTTCCCCTTTGGAGCGGTCGGCATCTTCCCACCGTATAATGCAGCCCTAGGTCTCGGGTTCATGGCGATAGTCTCATCCTATTATGCTGGGAACGCCAACGTTACCCGAACCCCTGCAAGAATGCCCTTAACAAACATGGAATTGGCATATGTTCTACGGAACCTTATGGAAGAGCTGGAATTTCCTACTAGCGCCTTTCAGGCAGTGATTGGGCCGGCACGCCCAATAGCGAAGTACATGATCAATGAATCTCCCCTGAATGCTATGGTTTACTATGGTGATTCAGATGTGGGGTTGCAGCTAATGTCTCAGGCAATCAGGAGGGGCTTGCACTTTGTACCCGAACTAGCGGGGAGTGGAGCAAGCTTGGTCTGGAAAGATGTTGATGTGAACAAGGTTGCTGATTTCGTCACGCATGCCCGGTTCTTCGGTTCAGGACAGATATGTCTGGCAGCAAAGAGGCTATTCCTCCACGAAGCAATCTACGACGAATTCGTTGAGGCCCTGGTAGAGAAAAGTGAGCAGTTGAAGGTTGGGATTCCAGCAGACCCCAAGACCGATTTGCCTGCTCTCGGAAGCCGAGCCCTCTACCAGATTATAGACATGACGGAGGAGGCTCTAAAGAAAGGAGCTAAGCTAGAAACCGGAGGCTATCGAATCGATGTCCACGGTGAAGGAGACGATTCAGGATTATTCTACAAACCAACCATTCTCAGTGATGTTCCCCTCGAATGTAAGATGTGGTACCACGAAACCTTCGGCCCAGTTCTGCCCATTATGAAAGTGAAGAATTTTGACCAGGCAATTGCTCAGGCAAACAATACACCCTATGGTCTTCGGACTTCAGTGTATAGTGATGACCCCACCATCTGCCAACGGTTCTTCGATGAAATTGAGGCCCCAGGAATCGCCGTGAATACTGACCACCTTCACTTCGATACCTTCTATCCTCATCTAGGCGGCTTGAAGACTAGTGGAGTCTTTGGTGGCAAGTATTTCTATGAAGTCTTGACGTATCTGAAATACCGTCATTTCCCAGCGTAGAATTACATCTTCAGTGGTGGTCCCGTAAAACGGACAATCTATGGGGGGAAACCATGTCTCCTTATCTTAACCTCAAATTAAGCTTTGGCACACCAAATATCAATAACGCACTGTCAGTCCAGTTCGTTTATATGCTATTACAATAATAATGTTTTACAACTCAACCTTATTAACTGGAGGAGGAACTAATTGTCAGGTCTTGGAGATGCGGATTTCGCCCGGGCAAGACAACTCAGAGATGAGGGAGAGTTCACGAAAGCTATGGAAGTCATAGAGGCGATTGAAACCCGTAGAGACCTAACCGATGTTGAGCGATTTAGTTGTCAGCTCTTAAGGGCTACCATTCTAATACGACGAAACCAAATCAACGATGCTTTATTGCTAGCCGAAAAGACCCTCTACAAAAGCCAAGATCTAGGTCAACACCTCGTAGCCATTGATGCTCTTATAGTGATGGCGACCGCTCTGTATGAACTCGGTAGATACGACGAAGGCTTGGAGGTTATCACTCAAGGTGAACAACTACTAGCCAACCTTGAAAAACCCGCGTCAACTACTCCCAGAGTACGGAAGGTTATTCAGAAACTAATCAGTAAAATTACTGGTAGGGCAATCGTTACACCTCACCCACCAATTCCCCATTCAGTTATCGCGTCAGCTAGTTCAGCCAGTGACACAGACCAGCTTTCGGCAATCATGCAGCGAAAAGCAGCCATACTCTTTCGCAAAGCAACACTACTCATAGCCCAAGGCCACATTAATCAAGCTCAAGACCTAACACAGCAGAGTCTTGAATTATACCAGACTCTGGGTAATCGAGCCCGTATTGGAAGTGCTCTTCTAATTCTTGGTTCAATTAGCTCCCGGAAAGGTGATTTCGACAAAGCCTTGGACTACTATCAGCAAAGCCTAACTTTGTATGAGGAACAGGGAATCAGATACTACACATTTTCTAGCATTAATAATATCGGTGAAATATACCGGCAAAAAGGTGAATTGGAACTAGCTTTGGAATACTATCAAAAAGGTCTAGCGTTGGCTACAGACATTGGGAATAGAACCTATGTCAGTACAGCTCTTATTAATATTGGAGCGACGTATTGGCAAAAAGGGGACTTGGAGCGCGCTCAAGAATATCTTGAAAGAGGGTTGAAGCTATTAGAGAAGGAGCAAGCGGGTACCATAGGAGTTACTGAATGTCTTACTCGTCTGATTTTCATAGCTGTTGAACAGAACAACCAAGAACGTGCACAGCATTATTTGAATCGCATTAAGGAAATCCATGACTCTGTAGAGAACAAATTATTGAGCCAGATCTACCGGTTAGCAAAGGCGATTGTTCTAAAAGCGAGTCCTCGGGCACGCTATCGCGTTCAAGCAGAAGAGCTATTCATGCAATTGGTAGATGAAGAGATTATAGTTCTTGAACTCACTACTTTTGCTCTCCTCTATCTTTGTGATTTACAACTTGCTGAATTGCGGAATACCGGCGATTCAAGTTTACTTGAGGAGATCCAATCTCACGTGAATCGTCTACTTGAGATAGCTCAAAAGCAGGGTTCTCAATGGGTACTCACTGAAACCTACACTCTACAGGGCAGACTCGCTTTGTTACAGCTAGATCTCAATGCAGCTCGTCGCATGTTTACTCAAGCTCAAACTATTGCAGAAGAACATGGATTGCAACGGTTGGCGACGATAATCTCCCGTGAACATGATATTTTATTGGACCAATTGGGCAAATGGGAGGAACTGATTGAGCGACAAGCCCCTCTGGCAGAGCGTGTAGAACTTGCTCAATTGGAGAAGCTAGTCGTACGGATGGTGCGGAAACGAGTCGAGGAGATTCCTGAATTACCTGAAGAGGAACCAGTCTTACTCCTAATCCTTGCAGGTAGTGGAATCTCCCTTTTCTCTAAAAGTCTGATGCCGGAAAGTGCCCTAGACACACAATTGGTAAGTGGCTTCTTGACTGCAATTCACGGATTCAGTGGAGAAGTCTTCTCTCAATCATTGGATCGAGCTAAACTCGGTGATTTTACTCTGCTGATGCAGGCAGCAAACCCCTTACTAGTGAGCTATGTATGTAAAGGACAGTCTTATTCCGCTCAACGAAAGCTGACGACGTTTCTGTCAAGAATTCAAGCTGATGAGGAAATTTGGCAGAAACTTGTGGAAGCACAACAGATGGGGAAGATACTGACTGGTGAAGATTACAAAGCAGTAGAAGATCTACTAATTGGGATTTTTCCTTCGTGAGTCTGAGGAACCTGATATTCGGGGAAAGATTCTTCTAGACAATTTCAACGAGGGTTATCCGGAACACCAAGGTCTTGCCCGACATAGGATGGCCTGGTCTGTGACCATAGGCTTGTTCGGGGGGTAAGGTTACGGTTTTCTCTTCACTTGGCTTCATGCCGACGATGGCATCGTTGAAGCCCTGAATTACCTGCCCAGCGCCGAGTTTGAACTTGAGGGGTTCGTAATCTCTGCGTGGGTCATAGATACCGGCGCTTTTCGCCTCCTCGATGAGCGAAGTGTCGAAGACTTCTCCGGAGGGGAAGGATCCGTGATAGTGCACGCGAACCGTGTCACCGTTTTTTGCTACCGTCATGAAAGTGAACTCCTAGTTCTAGGGATTGAAGGTTGTCCTCTTAAACTTGCTGCTTTCCTCTATTCTTCGTCCGATAACAACGAAGGGTTTTTCTGAGTGGTGGCTGGTATCGCTACCTGTTTGATTGATATCATTGTGTTTCTCTGAGTAGTCGTGCCTGATGGTCTTGTACGCGGTTGAGGGCGAGGCTGGGGGGTTTCCTCTTCGCTAGCTGGAACACTGGCATCGGGTACTGTTACGATGACCATCTCGAACCGTTCACGCCGCTCTAGCTCGGGTCGGGGTTTTCGCTTCCGCTTGGTTCTTCGCTTAGTCTTGGGTTTCGCTTTGGTTTTTCTTCTCCTTGAACTCAAAAAGTCATCCCACCAGCACTAAGAATGAACCGTCCTTCGATCCAACGAAATAGAAGTGGCATTCAAAATACTCAAGAGGAACTCGCTAGCCCTGATTTCGTTCCAATGATGTCGACCAGTAGAAGGCGGAACTTGAGCGTCTTCCCGGCCATCGGGTGTTTACCGCTCTTCCCATAAGCTAGCTCAGGAGGAAGGGTAACGGTCTTTTCTTGACCGGGTTTCATTCCGATGAGGGCATTGTTGAAGCCCTTAATCACTTGGCCAGCACCTAGGGTTATAGTTAGTGGTTTGTAGTCTAGCCCGCGTTTGAATATTCCTTGGCGGATTGCCTCCTTCTCCATACTGGTCTCGAAGACCTTTCCGCCGGGAAAACTTAGGGCATAATGAACTCTTACAGTATCGCCGTCTTTTGCTTCTGTCATGGTTTGCGGCTCCTTGTTCGGTGAGTGGGATTTTACATTCTTAAGTTTGATGCTCCTTACCCAAGCCATCAATTAAAATAGGGTTCGGGCTGCTAGTATCTTCGATATGGAGACCGTTACTGTTTCTTATTCGACTGAGAAAGGAAAAGAGCGCCGCGAGGAGGTCCCAGTGGATGCCTCTGTTGTTGATTTCGTTGGGCTTGAAATCGTTACCATCGATCTTGCTCCACTTGCTCAGTTTGAAAATCTCCATACCTTGGACCTGCGCGAGAACTCCCTCAAGACGCTGGACCTTAGACCCCTTCAGGGGTGTTCCGGTCTTGAGGACATTCTTCTGAGCGAGAACAAGTTAGAAACGCTGGACCTTGAGCCCCTAGAGGGATGTAGTAGCCTACAATATCTTGATCTTGAGATGAACAAACTCTCGGAACTAAAGCTGGACCCGTTAGCGAAATGCCCACGACTCCACACTCTAGAGCTGGACGGTAACCTGATGACAGAGATTGACCTAGAACCCCTCAGAGGACATAACAGCCTGCACCGTCTAACTCTTGGTAAGCAACTACAACGAATCGACCTAAAGCCGCTCCAACATTGCCCGGGGCTAGAAGAACTCGACATCAGGGGAAACCAGCTCTCAGGCCTGGTGCTACCCCGGTTTCCACACCTGATGCGCCTGTACCTGTCTGGAAACAAACTCTCGACGATTGCCCTTGACCAAATGCAGTACTCCCCCCACATCAAGCTAATCGACCTTCGGGGAAACCAGCTAAAAGAAGTAGACCTGACCCCCCTAAAGGGCTGCCCGAACCTCCGGGGACTCTACCTCAGCGGAAACGAACTCCAAAAAATCAATCTCCACCCATTGGCGAATTGCCCAAACCTCCGCACACTAGACCTCCTCGGCACTAAAGCAGATCACATTGACCTGGAACCTCTTCGGCGAACACGTCGCCTCCGACGCCTATTCATCGGAGGACTCAGTATGCACACAATCGACTTGAGTCCACTGCGGAGCTGTACACGACTGGAGCGCCTCTACCTGAGGAAAGCCCTGAAAGAGGTGGACCTCTCCCAGCTGGAAAAGTGTACGCGGCTGGAGGAGCTGGACCTGCGCTTCAACCAGCTACAGGAGGTTGACATCTCCGTGGTCTTCAACCTTCCCGACCTTAAGTCCCTGAAACTAGACGAGGACGTAACCCTCACCGCTCTCCAGCGCCTCAAGGATAAGGCATTACCTGAAGCCCTGAAGGAGCACCAGAAGCACATCAAATGGCACTAAAACTCACTTTTTGACAAACTAAGCTAATTTCAACAAGGCAGCAGTTTTTTAACCCGAAAGAAATGGTGTAACACCATCAAGGAGGATCCTGCAATTAGCAAAGTAACACTCGTCTGCACGAACCTGCACGGAGAAGAGAAACTAGTAGAGATAGACGCGGCTATCGAGGAGCTGAGATTAAACCTCTCCTCCATCGTATCAATAGACCTGACACCCCTCAGCCAGTGCCTCAATTTAAGAATTCTTCAGCTTATTAGAAATGAGCTGCGAAGTGTCGATCTTTCTCCCCTGAGTAAATGCACAAATCTTCAATGGCTAAACCTTGACGACAATCAGTTGCCTAGTGTCGACCTCACACCCCTCAGCCAATGCACAAAGCTAGACTTTCTAGGGCTTTCTAGCAATCAGTTGCCTAGCGTCGACCTCACACCCCTCCAAGGACTCCCCAACCTGACACAACTCAACCTTCGTGGGAACCAGTTAGAGACTATCGACCTCACACCCCTCCAAGGCCTCCCCAACCTCCAAAATCTTTGGTTCAATGGGAACCAGATCCTGGAGATAGACCTCTCACCACTATTTACCTGTCCCAAGCTTATTGAATTAAGTCTAGATGAATCAGTGACTGTGACAGCCCGGCCTGACCTGCAGGGAGCATCTCCAATACCTGAAGCGCTACAGGCAATGGTGGAGAATGGCAGAACTGAGTGGCGACCGAGTACAAAGGAGTAGCAACGCCAGTGACCTTGAAGGACTGGAAGGTGGTTACAAAGAAGTCCTGGCAAGGGTTCGTCCTTTCTGGGTTTTTCCTTTGCCTGTGGTGCTTCCCCTTGAGTTTATTCTAGTTATTTGGTTGTGGAAAACCTCTTAATCTATTAGGGTTCATAGTGTTGTTGTCTTCATCTCCCATGGTGGGATGCTTTGCCCGCGGAATCTGTTACCCTCTATTATAAGACGCATAGTGGAGAAACGCTCCAGAAGGTCTTCTCAGCGGATGCAGAAATCATTCTACTTTCAGGTCTGGGGATTACTTCGATTGACCTATCCCCCTTGCAGCAATGCTCTAGGTTACGGGAACTTCACATCACTTCCAATTGGATGGAGTACGTTACACTGGAACCTCTCCAGCATTGTACCAAGCTTGAATTGCTCTCCCTCTCACTGAACAGACTCCTAGAAGTTGATCTATCTCCCCTTGCCCAGTGCCCTGAGTTCCTGTGGCTGAACCTTGAGAGAAACTGGCTACAACAGGTAGATATCTCTCCCCTCTTTCTCTGCCCAAAGTTTGCGGTGCTTGAAGTGGATTTCGATGTGGAGCTAATAGCGGACCCCCAGCTCCTAGAAATGAAGCACGTACCTGAAGGACTGAAGGGCTTTCTTAGTAGAATAAAGGTTCAGGAGATGGGCATCCCATCAGAGTTCCTGGTAGGGCGTATACAACAGGTTTTAGAGCTGTTCCAGAAACTTCCTGCTGAACAGCTTGTAGAGCTGCTCCACTTCCCAGACGTAGACACTCTACTGAAATGGGTTAACAGTCTACCTGGTGATTTCCCCATAATAATGGAGGAGAACGAAGTGAACATACTATCAGACACCTTACCTGATGAGGCCCGCCGGGCGATATTAGAGAATCCTGTTTCGGGGAGTCCCTCAACAACACGACCCAACCAGGATGCCAAACTGGAGCTGGGTGTGGGTGTGGGGTTCAAACAGAAGTTATCCGAAGAGAGCCTGCTCCGTTGGGTTCGCGACGCAATGACTTCTCATGAGGAGAGCCGTTATCGCCACGCAGCCATCGAAGGATGGACGGTGCTAGAATCCCTTCTTGGTATCCTATTTCGTGTCTACTTCAAGGAGTCAAAGCCGCTTCACCTGTCCTATCTTCAGATGATCCAGTATATGGCCCCTTATCTGCCTGAGGATGGTGTGATTCTGTCTTTGTTGAATCAAGCCTTTAGTATTCGGAACAGGATTTTCATTGGGTCAGATGATCCCACATCTGCTGCAGCAGAGCAGATTATCGAAGCATCCTTGGAACTGTACTCTAAACTTGATGCGCTTATGGTCCAACCAGAACCGCCTAGCGAACCAGTTGAGAGGGCAGTGACAAGACCGGTTGAAACAAGGTCTGTCGGAGTAGGTTATAGTCCGCCACGTACGCATGCCCGTCGTGTAGGGCAGCAAAGGATATCCACTCCTTGTTGTGAGGTTGAATATGATTTTGAGCGGCTGGTTAATTGGGTCAGGTCTAAGGGAACTTGCCCAGAGTGCAACAGCCCCCTGGTTATCCGCCGGGACCAGGTGGTAAAACTCTAGATGTCGTGATTGGAAAAGCCTTTATGCCGTGTTCAACTCTAATAATTTTAGGAGGATTACCTCTTTTGGATGTGGTGCTTTCCTATTCAACTCGTCGCAAAACCCGCAGTATTACTTTACCCGAGACAGTGTATTTAATTAGACTCCAAGGGAAGGGAATCACAGCAATTGATCTTTCACCCTTGAAGCACCTGCTTAACCTCCAAGAATTATCCCTTGCTAATAACAGCATCACTGTACTATACATGGAACCACTGAAGCATTGTTGGTACATCGAAAGATTGTGGCTCCGTAAGAACAAGCTCAAGACCCTCGACCTTTCTCCTCTCCGCTTCTGCAAGAGCTTACAACTACTAGACATTGAAAAGAACAACATTGAACGACTTGATGTTACTCCTTTATTCGCCTGCACAAAACTCCTTGTCCTTGATATTGACAAGAATGTAGAATTAATCGCCAACTCTAGATATAAGGACAGTTCGAACATCCCTCAAGCTCTAGAAAAGTTTATTGACAGGATTACATGGGTAGACTTTGATGAAATCCTTGATTTCAGGCTAGCCCGGCTAAAGCTTGTGCTAGAGCTTTATGAGGTGCTGCGCCTTGAGCATATGGCTGAACTGCTTCGTTTTCCCGACCCAGAGGTATTGGATATCTGGCTAGAGAAATTACCAGATACACTCCCCCTAGAAATTAGGGGGGGCGAGGTGAGCGTCCTCTCTAGCGAGTTGCCCAAAGAGGTTGAGGAGTATTTCCAAACAGGCGCTTTGGTTGAAGAGTTGAACCCAAGTTCGCAGTATGATTTTTTGGGTGACAAGGAAGGGGGCTCGGGAATAGGAGTGATTTACAAGAGACGGCTGCCTGAGCAGAGTATCTTCCAGTTGATGCGGGATGCGGCAGCCTCCCATGATGCGGAGTGCTGGCGTCATGCAGCGATAGAAGGGTGGACGGTGATTGAAGCCCTTTTAAGTGCTATATATGAGAAGCATTTCGGGGAGCCAAAACCCATCGAGCTATCGTACACGAAGGTTATCCGGAAAATAAAACCACATCTTCCCTGGGAGAAGTTATCTGAGGGAATGCTGCTGAAGTCACTTAAGGCGAGGAATGACATCTACCCTGCATCAGAGGATCCGGACCCCGAAGATGCTGAGATGATTATCGCCGTGGCTATGCAGTTATGTGGCTATTTGAATGTGGAACTTGATGAGCTGACGCCCAAGGGAGTTCGTCTTCTGAGAGTTGCTGCCAGCAAACCCTGTCCAATCTGTAACAGGGAGATGAGAGCTGGCCAGAGAACTACCAGGTGCCCTAACTGTGGCATTAATTGTCATTTAGAGCATCTAACACGATATGTGAAAACGAATGGGTTTTGTCCGAACTGTCGCAAAGCCCTTGTCATGCGGCGTGGGGCAATAGAAGCATTGTAGGCATAGGCTAGGAAGAACTTGAAGTGTCTTCATTTTCGGTTGTGAGATATAGTGGCACAACCTATCCTAACAGAGAACCAATAACCAACAAATCCAGGTACAGACCATCTCAGGAATGAGGATGAGGAAAAATCCAATACCTTACTCGAAAAGGGAAGACTAAATAAGAGCATCACTGTAGAGTTCTTGGTCCTTCCGAGCTAGATGATTAGTAGCAGTGGTGGAAAGAACAAATGGCATCCAGAAAGGTTCAAGAACTCTTCTACAAAGGCATGGCCTTCTTAGAGCTCAAGAGTATCAGGTGGGCAGTCGAGCACCTGCAAAAAGCCATCGACATCGACCCAGAACATGTGCCCTCCCTATACGCCCTTGGTAGAGCCCAGTATAAAGTTGGAGACCTTGATCAGGCCATCGAGTGTTTCCAAAGAGTGGTCGCCCTCAAGTCCAAGGACCAGTTCGCCTGGTTCGGACTAGCTATAGCCCATCACGATGACGGCAGCTACAAAGAGGCTGTCGAAGCCTATAACAGAGGCTTGAAAATCAACCCATACAATGAGATTGGCTGGCTCTGGCTAAGTGTGGTGCACCACGAGAACAAAAAATACAAACTAGCTATCAAGGCCTGCAAGAAAGCCTTGGACCTAAATCCTGACAACCTGGATGGTTGGGTCTTACTGGGAACCATCCATCAAGAAACTAAAGATTTCGACAATGCCCTGGATGCCTACCAGAAGGCTCTTGCCCTCAATCCTGATAGTGCGAAGTCCTGGGCTGCTCTTGGATCCCTACACACTGAGAAGAGCGAGTTTGTCCAAGCGATCGAAGCTTATCTCAACTCCCTTGCCATTAATCCAAGGGACGAGCATTCCTGGTATAATGTTGGCTCAATCCACATTAGAACTCGTGACTTTGAACAAGCAGTCGAAGCCTTTGAGAAAGCTACAGTAATAAATCCCAAAGATGAGCGCTCCTGGTTTGGGTTAGGCGTTGCACTACATGAGAAGGGAGATTTCCCAGAAGCTGTAGAAGCCTTCCAAAACGCTGTAACCCTTCACTCCAAATATCCCCTGGCTTGGTTCCGGCTTGGGCTGGCACACCATTACAGCGAGAATTTGCCTGAAGCCATCAAGGCCTATAAGGAAACCCTAATACTCGACCCAGACAA